>CBIHRE010000166.1:0-9259 GCA_966212385.1 uncultured Akkermansia sp.
TCGGATTTTTTCTCGGCCAGGGCCGGGGGGCGCTCAGCGCTTCAGGTTGACGACCTCTTCGAGCACCTGGTCGGAGACGGTGACGATGCGCGAGCTGGCCTGGAAGCTGCGCTGGGTCGTGATCATGTTGGCGAACTGCTCGGTGAGATCGACGTTCGAGAGCTCGAGCGTGCCGGCCTCGATGTTGCCGAGACCGTTTTCGCCGGGAAGGTGGTCGGTGGCGCTGAGGGCAAGGCCGCCGACGGGGCCGGCGTTGGCCATGCCGGTGAAGAGATTGTCGCCGGAGCGCTGGAGCGCGCTGGGGTCGCGGAAATCTTGAAGCAGAAGGCGATTGGTCACGGCGGAGCTGCCGTCGGAGTAGAACTCGATGAAGTTGCCCTGGCGGTCGAAGGAGAAGCTCTTGAGCTGCGTGCCGGCGGGCGGGGTGCCGAGTTTGACGCTGCCGATGGGCGAGGGCGCGGTTCCGGCCGCTCCCCCGACGAGGCCCTGCACGCGGTATCCATTGCTCGTGACGAGGTAGCCCTGGTCGTCCATGCGGAAGTCGCCGGCGCGGGTGACGTATTCGGAGCCGTCGACGGGATTCGTCACGCGGAAGAATCCGTTGCCCGAGATACCGAGGTCGGTGCCGACGCCGGTGCTGCTGAGCGCGCCTTGGGTGAAGCGGCCGTTGATCGAGGCGATTTGCACGCCGGTGCCGATCTGGACCGCGGAGAGGTTCGAGCCGACGCCGGAGGAAAGCGCGGAGCCGCGGAGCGTGTTGCTGAAGCTCTCCTCGAAGCTCGCCTTGGAGCCCTTGAAGCCGGTGGTGTTGACGTTGGCGATGTTGTTGCCGATGACCTCGAGGCCCTTGGTGAAGGCCTGCATGGCGCTGACGCCGGAAGTAAGAGTGCCGATGAGGGACATGTGGATGCGGGGGCTTTAGGATTGCGGTTGAGCGGAGGCGGTCGCGGGTGCGGCCGCCGGGGTGGCGCTCGCGGGGGCGACGCGCACGATGTCGGAAAAATCGTAGAGCTGGCCGCCGACTCCGATGCGCACGGTGTCCGTGGTGGAGTCGACGGAATCGACGACGCCGGTGACGTCGCCGTCGTCGGTCCTGAGCGTGACCTCGCGGCCCAGCAGGGCGGTCGCGGACTGGAGACCCATGTCGGAGCGGAGGGCGGCCATGTCGCGCGACATCTGGGAGGACTGCTCCAGCGAGCTGAACTGGGCCATCTGCGCGATGAAGGAAGTGTCCTCCATCGGCTTCATCGGGTCCTGGTTGGCGAGCTGGACGGTGATGAGCTTGAGAAACTCGTCCTGGCCGAGGGTCTGCTTGGGGAGGCGACTCGCGGTGGAGGCCCCGGCGTCTTGCGCGGCGGCCGCGGAATTTGGGGTGGTGGAGGTGACGGTCATGGGCGCGAAAGGAATGAGTTGGTCAGACGCGGGCGCTGAGGATCCGCGAGGCATCGCCACCGGCGGTCTGCGCGGAGGCCGGGGAGATCGAGCCGGAGCGGGCGGGCAAGTCGCGGGCGAAGAGAGTCCGGCCCTCTTCGCCCGCGGACGAATCGTGGCGCGAAGAGCGCCGCTGGTCGGCGGAGGGCTGCTGCTCCGAGGCGGACGAGTTGTGCTGAGAGTCGTTCGCAAACCGGGACGAAGCGGCGGAAACGGGCGCCGGCGCGATGCCTCCTGAGATCACGGGATCCGCCCAACGTTGCGCGGCGCCTTCGCGGCCGCGCACGAAGGCTTCCCAGCCCTGGGCCAGCGCGGCGCGCATCTCGAGCGAGTCGCTGCGGAAGTCTGCGAACACGCGCCCGCCGCGCATGGCGACTTTCACGTCGACGCGGTGGCCGCCATCGAGGTCGAGACTTAGCCGGATCGGTTCGCCGGGGCGATCGGCGAGACGATCCGCGACCTGCTCCAAGCGCTCGATGAGATGAGCGGTCGCGGCGGGCAGGGACGTCGCGGCAGGCGCGGCGTTGTCCAAGGTCCCCGTCGCAAACGATTCCGGCGCGCCCGCGAGGACGGCAGTGGAGGATTCGTGGGCGGGGGAAAAAGTCATGGCGAAGGAGTCCTTTGCCTTTTCCATGCCACGCGCATTCCCCATCCCTGCTTGAATCTGGTATTGAGCTAGTTGCCGTTCATTTTTCCCGAAATCGAATGCTTGGCCCCCTCCGCCGCTCTCGCGGGAAACAGGGATGGGGGAAAAAACTGCCGAGCCATGCGCCGAGGCCTCGGACGCAAGGTTTTCGCCGCTTGCTCCACGAAGCGAGGAACGCGGGGCGGACGCGGCGGTGGTTACCCGCGGGCGCGGTGCCTGTGCCGAGGGAAACGCGAGGGCGGCCTCGTCCGAGGCCACGGCGTCCTCCGTCTTTGCGGTGTCTCCGGCGGGTATCGCCAAGCCCTCGGAAGCGGGAGCCGCCGACCGCGCATCGGGAATGGAAAAAAATGCCCGCGCCTCGCCGCCTCGAGCGAACACGGCCGACGCGGCATCCCGTTCCAGATCCGCCGATTCGCCCTCGCCGCCGTCGGCGCCGAAAACCAGGCAGGAGCGAGAGTCGGCCGGATCCTCCGCGGGAGGAGGAGGCGGCGGGGCGAGGAGCCAGGCCGCAAAGGCATCGGGAAGCGTCGCCGCTCCCGAGGGGGCCGGCTCCTCGGTTTCCGCCGTCGGCTCGTCCTCGGTCTCCGTTGCGGAATCCGAAGCGGAAGCGAGCGGAGCGCGCGCGGATTTCGCGGTGCTCAGAAGGTCCGAGAAAGCGACCTCGGAACCGACCGTTCCGCTTTCGACGGAGCGCGCGGGACCGGCGCATTCGGAGGCGGAAAGTTTTCCGGCGGAGCCGGGCGAGGCCAGGGAAGCAAAAGGAGGAAGCATGCATTCATGGCCGTCGTGGCGGAGGGGAGCCGCGCCGTCCGTGGCGCGGGGGAAAACAAAGACACGAAAACGGGAGATCAGCGGGCTCCAGCTCCCGGCGACGCGGGCGCGGGCATGAGGAGACGCATGCGCTGGGTGAGCTCGGCGACGCGCTTCACGTTGGCGTTGTCCGGGCCCGGATCGCGGCTGAACTCCTCGAGGATGCCGGTCGTCGTGTCCGGCTTCATCATCGAGAGGATCTTGGCGACCATGGCGTCGTCCATCTGGTTGAAGATCGCGACGACGGCGCCGGGGCTGAGCTTGCTGTAGGTGGTGACGAGCGCCTTCAGGTTACGCTGCTCCTGCGCGTTGATCTGCACCAGGCGCGAATCGATCTCGGAGCGGAGTTTCTCGATGCGGGCGCGCATCTCGTCGAGTTCCTTGCGTTCGGAGGCGAGGCGGGTCTCTCGGGCGACGAGTTCGCTTTCCCGCCGCGCGAAGAGCTCGCGCTGGGAGGCGAGTTCGCGGGCGATGTTCTCCATCTCGGGGGTCCAGAAATCCCAGGGTTTTTCCGGGCGCTTCGCCTCCGCCGCTTCGGTGCGATGCTCGGCGGCCAGGGCGATGGCGCGGGCGATCTGCTTCTGAAACCAGAAATACGCGCCGCCGACGGAGAGCGCGACGGAGAGGACGACGGCGGGAACGGGGGAGAGCAGCGCTTTCATGCGGATCGGGGGGACGGACGGGCGGCGGCGAGCGAGGCGAGTTCGTCGAGCATGGCTTGCTCGGCCTTGTCCGCCGCCTCGCGGTGGGCGCGGCGGGCGCGCTCCTCGAGCTTTTCGACGACTTGGAGACGACGGCGGGCGGCGAGCCATTCCTCGCGGGCGCGGGTGCTCGCGGCGAGCGACTCGGCGTGGCGTTTGGCGGACTCGCGTTCGGCGCGTTCCGCCTCCTGCAAGGCGAGCAAACCGCCCACCTGGTCGGCGGGCCGGAAAACGCCTCCGCGTGACGCGGCGAGCGCCTCGGCGAGCTGAAGCCGGCGGGTCTCGGCGGCGCGTAGCTCGGCGAGGGCCGCGGCGAGCCGCTGCTGGGCGGCGCCGAAACGTTCGCGCGCGGAGCGTTCGGCGAGGGCGCGGAGCCCGAGGCCGGCTTCGAGACGAAAGCGGAAGCGTTTCATGCTTTGCCCACGAGTTCGCCGAGGCGGCGGTAGGAGGCGTCGCGCGCGCCGGCCTCGTGCACCGGCTGGCGCAGGAAGGCGCGCAGGCCGGGATTGAGCGCGACGGCGCGGTCGAGCTCGGCGTTGGCGCCGGACTGATAGGCGCCGACGGTGATGAGGTCCTCGTTTTTCTTGAAGAGCGCGAGGTGCTCGCGGGCGCGCGCGGCGAGCTCGACCTCGGCGGGCGTGCAGATGTCGCGCGTGAGGCGGGACACGCTCTCGAGCACGTCGATCGCGGGGTAATGGTTCGCGTGCGCCAGGGCGCGGGAGAGCACCAGGTGTCCGTCGAGGATGCCGCGCACGGTGTCGGCGACGGGCTCGTTCATGTCGTCGCCCTCGACGAGCACGGTGTAGAGCGCGGTGATCGCGCCCGTCTCGCCCGCGCCGGCGCGCTCGAGCAGGCGCGGGAGCATGGCGAACACGGACGGCGTGTAACCGCGGGTGGCGGGCGGCTCGCCGATGGCGAGGCCGATCTCGCGCTGGGCCATCGCGTAGCGCGTGACCGAGTCCATGAGCAGGAGGACGTTTTTGCCGGCGTCGCGGTAGCCCTCGGCGATGGAGGTCGCGGTGGTGGCGGCGCGCAGGCGCAGCGGCGCGGGCGTGTCGGAGGTGGCGACGACGACCACGGCGCGGGCGAGGCCCTCGGGGCCGAGGTCTTTCTCGAGGAACTCACGGACCTCGCGGCCGCGTTCGCCGACGAGGGCGATCACGACGACGTCGGCCGCGGCGGAACGGGCGATCATGCCGAGCAGCGTGGACTTGCCGACGCCGGAGCCGGCAAAAAGACCGAGGCGCTGACCGCGTCCAAAGGGCGTGAACACGTCGAGCGCGCGCACGCCGGTGGGGAACACGTCCTTGATGCGCTGGCGGCGGAGCGGATGCGGGGGCTTTGCGGCGCCGCCCGGGGCGCGGTGAAGAGGCACGGGACCGTGTTCGTCGAAAGGCCGTCCGAGCGCGTCGAGCACGCGGCCGAGCAGCGCGGGGCCGGCCAGCGGAAGGGGCGGACGGTCGCAGGCGGTGACGGCGCAACCCGCGTGAAGCCCGCCGGTATCGCCGAGCGGCATGAGCAGCACGCGCTCACCGCGGAAGCCGACAACCTCCGCGAGCACCTCGAAGGAGTCGCGTTCGGAGCTGAGGAGGCAGAGCTCGCCGAGACCGACGTTGGGGCCCTCGGACTCGATGATGAGGCCGGTGACGGCGGTGACGCGGCCCAGGCGGCGCAGGGCGGGCGTGTGGCGCACCTGCGAGCGCAACGTGGCGACGAAATCGGTGACGTCCGGCTTCATGCGCCCATGAGCTCCTGCCGCAGGGCGGCGATTTTGGACGAGGCGCGGGCGTCGGTGACGCCGAAGCGGCTGCGCACGAGGCAGTCACCGGGGTCGAGGGTATCGTCCACGGTGATTTTCAGGTCGTTGAAATGCACGCGCCAGGAGGGGACGAGGCGTTCGAGCACGGCGGCGTCGCGCGGGCCGACGACGAGCTCGAGGCCGTTGCGCTCGGGATAAAGTTGGTCGAGCGCCTCGCGGCAGAGTCGCTCCACGAGCTCGGGCGGCGGCACGAGCCCGGCGAGCAAACGCTGGCCGAGCTCAACGGCGAGCTGAGGCAAGGCGGCGCGGACCTGCGCGGTCAGCTCCTCGTGCGCGGAGTTCAACCGTTGGAAAATCCCCTGCTGAAGCTCCTGCATCTCGGCGCGCAGCTCGACGATTTGCTGGTTGGTGAAGGCGCGCGCGGCGTCGCCGCCCTCCTGGTAGCCGGCGCTGCGCGCGGCGACGAGGTCGGCGGCGGTGTATTCGCGCGGCGAGCCGGCGGCGCGCACCGCGATGAGCGGACGATCGAAGGCGAGGAGCTGGTTGTGGACGGCCATGGCGGATGCGATCAGGCGACGATGGCCCCTTCGCCGTCGCCGATGGTGATGGCGCCCTCGTCCTCGAGGCGGCGGACGACCTGGATGATGGCGTCCTGCGCGACCTCGACGTCCTTGAGGCGGACCGGGCCGAGCATGGCGATCTCGTCGCGCAGGGACTCGGCGGCGCGTTTCGAGAGCGCGGCGTAGATGCTCTCGCGAAGCGCCTCGGTGGCGGACTTCATCGCCACGGCCAGATGAGACGAGTCGACCTCGCGCAGCACGCGCTGCAAGTCGGCGGAGGCGAGGCGGCGAACGTCGTCGAAACTGAACATCTTGCGCCGGACGGCGGAGCCGAGGGACGCGTTCCGCTCCTCGATGCGGCCGAGCAGGTTTTTCGAGGTCTCCTTGTCGAGCGCGTTTAGGAGATCCGCGACGGCGCGCACGCCGCCGCTGGCCTGGTAGGACTGGGCGGGCTTGCCGGCGACGTGACGGGAAAGATTGCGCACGATGCGGGCGACAAGGTCGCGCGGCGTGCTCTCGATGGTGCCGAGGCGCTCGGCGACCTCCTCGCGGAGCTCGTTGGAAAGGAGCATGAAAACCTCGGCGCTCTTCGCGGAACCGAGGTGGGAGAGGATGAAGGCGACGGTCTGCGGCTGCTCGTCCTTGAGGAGGTTGTAGATCTGGCGGCCCTCCATCTCGACGATGTCGGCCATGAGCTCGGAGGAGGAGGCGGCGGGGGGCTCGGCGCCGACGCGGCTGAGCATGACGCCGGCCTTGTATTCGCCGCGGACGATCTCGAGGGTGCGACGGGCGTAGTCGAGGCCGCCGAGCGTGCAGCCGAGGCTCTCGCCCACGATGGGGGCGAACTCCTCGAGCACGGCGGAGCGGATCGCGTCGGAGACGACGGGCGTCTGGCCCATCTCGCGGCAGACGCCCTCGATCTCGGCGTCGCTGAAATGTCGCATCACGTCGGCGGCGGACTCCGGGCCGATCACGATGAGAAAGGTCGCGAGCTTCTGCAGGCGGGTGAGCTTGGCGTAATCGACGTCGGCCATGGCGGGGCGGGATCAGTTGCTCTTGGCGGCGACCCAGTCGCGGAGCGCGGTGCCGACGTTGGCGGGCTTTTGGCGGATGAGCTCGTTGAGCATCTCGGGCGTGGGCGCGGCGGAGCTGCCGGCCGCGCGGGCGCCGTTGCGTCCCGGATTGGCGGCGGCGGCGAGGAGCTCGACGGGCACAGGCTCGGGGCGCTGCTTGCGGAGAGTGCGGTAGAAGAACCAGAAGGCGCCGATCGCGATGGCCACGGCGACGTAGCGGGAGGCGGTTTCGATCCAGCCCTGGACGCGCGTCTCGGTGACCTTGGTCTCGATGCGCTCGTCGACCACGGGCGGGCGGAAGGCGGTTTCCTGCACGCTCACGATGTCGTCGAGCGACTGGCCGGCGGAGACCTTGAGGCCGAGGGCGTTGACGACGACGCGACGGAGCGACTCGAGCTCGGCGGGCGTGCGGGGCGCGGCCGCGGCGTCGGCGGACGCGGCGGGACGGGCGGCGACGAAGACGGCGGCGGTGAGGGATTTGATGCCGCCGGGATTGCGGCGGATGTTGGCCGTGGTGCGGTTGATCTCGTACTTGATGCTCTGGTTTTTGCGATTCTGCGCGTTGGTGACGCTGGGGCGCTCGTTCTCTTTCGCAGCCGCGTCGGCGGGGGCGCCGGGAGTGTTGGCGGCGACGCCGGTGAGGCCGCCGCGGCGCTGTTCGGTGCTGCTGTTGCTGTCCTCGGTGTTGGTCTGGGAGCGGACGACGGCGCTTTCGGGATCGTAGCGCTCCTCGGTGAGGACGGCGGCCTCGTTGTCGATCTCGGCGGAGACGCGGACGATGGCCTGGCCGGGGCCGAGGACGGGCTCGAGCATGGTCTCGACCTTCTTGGCGAAGTAGTCCTCCACCTGCTGGCGGTAGCGGATGAGGCTGGAGGCGGAGCCGAGGAGCGGGTCCTCCTTGAGCTCGGAGGAGAGCACGCGACCGCGCTGGTCGATGACGGCGACGGAGTCCGGCACGAGGCCCTGCACGGCGTTGGCCACGAGGTGGCGGATGGAGTTGACGGCCTCGGTCTCGAGACGGTTGCGCACCTCGACGAAGACCGAGGCGGTGGGCTTCACGCCCTGCTCGGTGAGGAGGAGGCGGTTCTCGGGCTGCACGATCATCACGCGCGCCGAGGCGACGCCGTCGAGTTGGGAGATGGTGCGCGCGAGCTCGCCTTGGATGGCGCGGTTGTAGTTGGTGCGCTGGACGAAGTCGCTGAGGCCGAACTGGCCCTTGTCAAAAATCTCGAAGCCCACGCCATCGCCGCCGGGGAGGCCTTTTCCGGCGAGGTCCATGCGCAGGCGGTGGACCTGATCGGCGGGCACGTAGACGGAAGCGCCGCCCTGGCCCACACGATGGCGGATGCCCTGCGCCTGGAGGGAGGAGATGATCGCGGCGGCGTCCTTTTCGGAGAGACGTCCGTAGAGCAGCTGGTAGTCGGGCTGGCGCGACCAGACGACGAGGCCCACGACGACGATCGCGACGGCAAGCGCGGAGGCGATGAGCGAGACGCGTTGGTTGAGGCCGAGTTGGCGCCAGAGCGAAAGCAGCGACTGGGCGAAGGATTTCATGAGCGGGACGGCGAGGGGCGGGGGCTGGCGGCGAAGAGGAAAGGAGCGTTAACGAGAACGGGCGCGGCGCTCAGACGGGCATGCGCATGAGTTCCTGGTAGGATTCGACGACCTTGTTGCGCACCTCGACCATGAGGCTGAAGGCGACGGAGGCCTCCTGCATCGCGATGACGCTTTGGTGGAGATGCGGGTTCTCGCCGAGGAGCACCGAGCGGGTGACCTCGCGCGCCTCGGCCTGGCGGTTCTCGACGCCCGACACGAGGCCTTCGAGCACTTGCCCAAAACCGCCGCCGGCGGGCGCGGGGCCGGAGGGAGCGCGCGCGGCGGGGGCTTCGCGGAGGGGCGTGGTTTCCCAGGCCGGCCGGAGGGCGCCGGTTTGGATCGCGGAGGTGGAGCCGAGCGGGGACATGGGAAAAGGCGGGGCGCGGGCGCGGGTTATTTGCCGATCTCGAGCGTTTTCAGAGCCATCTGGCGGGCGTTTTTGGCGACGGCCAGGTTGGCCTCGTAGGCGCGCGAAGCGGTGATGAGGTCGACCATCTCGTAGGCGAGATTGACGTTGGGCAGCGTGACCATGCCCTGCGCGTCGGCGTCGGGATGACCCGGATCGTGGATGCGCTGGCCGGGAGTGGGATCGGGGCGCACATCGGCGACGCGCACCGTGGAGAGCCCCGCGCCGCCGACGCCGACATCTCGAACAACGGCGGCGTGACGAGCACCATCACCAA
>CBIHRE010000167.1:0-9233 GCA_966212385.1 uncultured Akkermansia sp.
GTGATCTTGGAGATCTCGGCCGGGTTGTAGAAGTGCTTGATATGCCACTCGCGACCACCGTCGCCGGCGAAACGGGCGCCGACATTGCGGAGGTCGGGGCCGGTGCGCATCGTGCCAAGGTAAACGCGTTTCTCGTGGATGTAATCGCGGGCGACGCTGCCGCGCTCGCCCCAACCACGATCAATGTCCGTGCCGTAGCCCGGCTGACGAACCTGTTGGGTATGGCAATAAACGCAGCCCAGGTCGCGGTAGACCTCGGCGCCACGTTGGGCGTCGCCGGGAATCGGCTGCGGAAAGGCCTTGCCCTCGTTTTCGTCGTAGACCGGCTGAAGCTTGGCGTAGCTCAGATGATTGGTGAGGACGATGCCCGTCCAGCTGAAGGCGACGGCAAAGAAAATGCCGAGGAAGATAAGCGGGGCGCGATTCATCGAGCGACCTCCATGTCAGGAGCGTTGCGGAAGAGCGTGGGCTGGGTGGCGCCGGAGGCTCGGCGCTGGCAGAGCATCCAGGTGAAGTTGATGGCGAAAGCGATGTGTCCGATGGTGATCAGGATGCCGGAGTAGCTGCGCCACTCGAGCCACTTGAGGGTCTCGGCCATGACCTGCAAGAACGGCATCGGAGCGGCAGCGCCATCGGCGCCCGTATGGAGCAGGTTCATGTTGATGCCCTGCTGGAGACCGCCGATCGGGAGGGCGATCACCATGATCGTGCTGCCAAGCACGACCGACCAGAAATGCAGGCTGATCAACTTGGCGGAGGGCCACTCCTTAAGCGTGATGCGCGGGAGGATGTAGTAGATGGCGCCAAACATCACCATGGTAAAGAAGGAGTAGAGACCGTGGTGGGCGTGGGCGACGGTATGCTGGGTGAAGTGGGCGACCTCGGCGAAGGAACGCATGGAAGCGAGCGAACCGACGAGCGAAGTGAGCGTGTAGTTCACGGCGCCGAAGACGATGAAGCGCAGGGTCGGGCTGTATTTGAGCGCCGAAAAACTGCCGATCATCGTGAGGTGGTGGTTGATCGCGGTGACGAGCACGGGCACGACCATCATGAAGGAGGCGGCGATGCCGGCGGTCTGAACCCAGACAGGAACCGGACCACCGATAAGATGGTGAACGCCCGCCCAGTTGTAGAAAATGGCGAGGGACCAGAAACCGAGGACCGAGAGGTAGTAGCTGTGAATCGGCTTACCGAGGACCTTCGGGAGGAAGTAGTAGATCGCGGCGAGACCGATCGGGGTAAACCAGAGGCCGAGGACGTTATGGGCGAACCACCAATTGACCAAGGATTGAACGGTGCCGTGCGTGGCGGTGCCGGGGAAAACCAGCATGATCTGCGCAACCGAATAGATCCACGGGAACCAGAAGAGCGCGGCGAGGAGATACCACTGGGAGACGTAAATGTGCTTGGCTCGGCCGAAGCGGAACGTGATCAGCGCCCAAGCGCCGACGAGGGCGTAGGCGAAGAAGAGGATCGGCGTGGCGTAGGTCGGAATCTCAAGCCACTCGATCGAGGTGGAGTCCCCAAGGAGGATGCCCACGATGCCGACGGTGACGCCGACGTTCCAGAAGATCGCGGCGAGAGTGAGAAGGCCGGCGTGGCGGACCTCCGAGCGAGCGAGGCGGGCCATCAACCAGAGGGCGACGGCGAACGAGGTGTTGACCGACCAGCCGTAGATGACGGCGTTTAGGTGGGCGACGCGCACGCGGCCGAAGGTCAGCCATTCGTAGTTCCCGAGGAACTCGGGCGTGTGCATCTTGAACGACGCGATCAGCGCGAACACCGTGCCCAGCAGCAGCCAAAGCACGGCCGAGCCGAGGAAGTAGAGAGCCGGCGCCCGAGTGGAGGCGTCGATCGCGCTCAGCTCGGCGCGCTTCGCCAATTCAGGCGAAGCCGAGGGGCTGAGGGAGGCGGTGAGAGTGGCGGACATTTTTTGAAAAGACGGACTGAGAGAACCGCGAAATCGCGCTAAGGACGCCAAAGAAAACAGACGGAAGAAGCGGATGCTTTGGCGGTCGTTGGCGAAACTTAGCGGTTTTTGTTCTTCGGCGGCTTTGGTTGGTGGAGCGTTTGATCGGTGGGTTTTCCGAGCGGTTCTTCGTCGTCGAAAATCACCTTGGCACCTTCCTCGAGATCCTGGAGTTGGCCCTTCTTACTTGCCCAGTAGAGCCCATAGACGGCGCTCGCGACAACGAGCATGGCCATGGGCAGGGCGACGAAATAGAGGAACCATTCGGGAAGGACCTTAAGCATCCGGAACAGGTTTGGCTGGAGCGGCGAAGGCTTACTTCTTCGCGTGCTCCTGGATCGTCAGCTCGATGGCGCGGTCAAGGGGAAGGCGCACGACGCCTTTGTCCTTGTCCACCCAGCCGTAGCTGGTCGCGGCGGTCTGCTCCTTGCCACGAAGTTCAGCCAAAGCGGCCTTGCGCTGCTCGGGCGTTTTGACGCCGTCGCCGGCGGGAGCCGCCTTGTTGGGCAGGTAAGCCACAAGCAAAATCAGGCCGAAGATGGCGAAGCCACCGATGGCCGCGATCAGCGTGGCGCCGAACGCGGAGCAGCACTTGGAATCAGAGCAGGAGGAAGTGTCACTCATGGTGGGTCAGGGACTCGGCGATACGGGGATCGCGGATCGGGATGAGCTTGGTCTTGGCAAAGCTGGAAAGGTAGGCCCACACGCAGACGCCGCCGACGCCGACGACGGAGGTGGCGATCCAGAGCAGGTTCAAACTGAGGAGGGAATACGCGTCGCCGTTCTCATGCTTCATGGAGGGCATCACGTTGTAGATGACGTCGACCAAGAACACGAAGGCGATGAAGAGCGCGATGCGCGGCATCCAAGTCTTCGAGAGCTTCACCGGGTAGCTGATGAGGGCGAAGAAGGGAGCGACGAAGTGGCCGAAAAGCAGGAACATGCCGACATATTTCCAGGTGTTGGCGGAGCCGTCGGCGTTGATCTCACGAAGGCTATACCAGAAGGTTTCCTCCGGCACGTTGGCCATGTAGATGAGGAAATACTGGGAAAAGGTGATGTAGGCCCAGAACACGGTGAAGGCGAACATCAGCATGCCGTGCGAGTGCAGGTGGTTGTTGTTCAGAATGCCTTTCAGATCGCCGCGGCACCAGAGCCAGATCATGAGGATCATGCCGAGGGAAAGCGCGCCGCGAACCGAGCCGGCGAAGAACCACACGCCATACATCGTCGAATACCAGTGGTAGTCGAGCGCCTTGACCCAAAGGATGATACAAAGGGTCATGGAGAGCGCGGTGAAGGGCAGGCCGACCGCGGTCCAGAAGCGGCTCGCATGGGTGTGCGCGATGTCGCCGTCCGCGTCCTGGGCGGACGAGTGGGAGCGGAAACGATTAGCAAGCAGACTCCAGCCGGCGAAGCCGACAATGGTGGCGATCACGAGCGACGTCGTGTTGAGCAGGCCAGATTTCTTAAACCAGAGGACGTCTTGGCCGACGGTGCCGTGGCCGCCGACTTGCGAGAGATCGTAGCCGGCGTCGGTCCACTTCCAAAGCTTGCCGGGAGCGAAGAACGCCGAGGCGAGCAAAGGAAGGAAGAGGACGGCGAGCCAGGGCACGCAGGCGAGCCAGTTCTCGAACTGGCGGCGCAGCACGGTGGACCAACCGGCGTCGAAGACGTGGTGGATCATCACCAGGAACAATGCGCCGATGGCGATACCGAACCAGAAAACGAATCCGGTCAGGTAGGAAAAGGCGACGGCCTTGCCGCCGGAAACAAAAAGTCCGGCGAGCGTGGCGAGAAGTCCGACCACACCGATGGTCAAGGCCTTGGTGGCGGAGGGAGATGGAGCGCCGGCGGAGGCGACGGCGGGAGAGGCGGTGGCTGCGTGGGTGCTCATTTCAGGCCAAGCTCGGATTTGTGGGCGGGAACGACGTCGGCGGCGGCGCCGGTCTGGGCACGCTGGAGCGCGCGGACGTAGGCGACGACGGCCCAGCGATCAGCGGGCTCGAGTTTGTCGGCGTAGGACAGCATCGTGTTCTTGCCGTGGGTGATGGTGTTGAAGATCTCCCCTTCCGGCATTTTGCGGAGGCGATCATCGTGATAGGTGGGCGTGGCTCCCATGCCGTATTGCTTGGTGATGCCGTTGCCATCACCGAGAGCACCGTGGCAGGGGGCGCAGTAGATACCAAATTGCTGCTGGCCGCGCTCAAGGAGCTTGGCGTTCAGCTCGACGGTCTTCGGGAAGCCGCTGGCGAAAGAGCCATCGGCATTCTGACCGCGGTAGAAGTGGTCGTCGGCGGCGAGGAATTTTTCGTCCTGTTTCACGTAGCTGCGACCGTAAGCGACGACGCCGGCGGGCGTCGGGCGGTCGGCGCGGCCATCGGCGAAGAATTGGGACGGAGCCTGCGGCTTGAACTTGGGCTGGCGATCCATGTCCGGGAAAACCTCAAGCGGAGGCTTGGTGAACGTGGAACCGCGGAAGCCGAGAACAGAGACCGACGCGACAACAACGAAGAGGAGGGCGAGATAGGCGTAACGCATGGTCTTAGGCCTCCAGCTCGGAGATTTCCTTGGCCCCGGCCTGCGTCAGGAGAGCGCGGGCGCGGGCGAGATCGAAACGGGGATCGCGAGCCTCAATGACGACGTAGAAGGCGTCATCCAAACCACGAACGATTTCCTTCGACTTCAGGACCGGGTGATAGTGCTGCGGCAGGAAGTTCAGAATGAACATGCCGGCGATGGTGGCGAAAGCGGTGAACAAGATCGTGAGCTCGTAAGCCACCGGGAACGAGAAGAGCGGGCTGAAGTAGGGCTTGCCGCCGACGACCAGCTTGTAGTCGAAGCCGTTCATGAACCAGATCATCGACATACCGGTGGTGAAACCGGTGATGCCGCCGAGGAGGGAGAACTTCGGAACGTGCGAGCGGCGCACACCCATCGCCCCGTCCAATCCGTGGACGGGAAAGGGAGTGATGCAGTCCCAGTTTTTGTAGCCGGCGTCGCGCACCTGCTGAGCCGCGTGGTAGATTTCCGGCGCGGTGTCGAAGCGGGCGATCAGGCCGTAGAGAGAGGCAGCCATGGTCGTGGTCGTTGAAGGTGGTTGGGCTTAGTGCTTGTCGTGGCCGCCGTGGGCGTCGGCCTGCGGCATGACCGCCTTGATCTCGGCCATCGGCATGATGGGGAGGAAGCGGATGAAGAGGAGGAAGAGGACGCCGAAGACGCCGAAGGTGCCGAAGAAGGTGAAGATCTCGACGGCCGAGGGGCTGTAGTAACCCCAGGAGCTCGGCAGGAAGTCACGGGCGAGCGAGGTGACGATGATCACGAAGCGCTCGAACCACATGCCGACGTTCACGAAGATCGAAAGGACCCAGACGAAGGCGATGTTGCGACGGACGGCTTTGAACCAGAAGAACTGCGGCGTGATGACGTTGCAGCCGATCATGATCCAGTAAGCCCAGGCATAGTGACCGAAGGCGCGGTTGATGAACGCGAAACCCTCGTAGGGATTGGAGCCATACCACGCGATGAAGAACTCCATGCCGTAGGCGTAGCCGACGATGGTGCCGGTCGCCAAAACGATCTTACACATGCAGTCGATGTGATACTGCGTGATGAGGTCCTCCAAACGGAAGATCGCGCGGAGGGGGAGCATGAGCGTGAGCACCATGCCGAAGCCGGAGAAGATCGCGCCCGCCACGAAGTAGGGGGGGAAGATCGTGGTGTGCCAGCCCGGGAGGAGCGACACGGCGAAGTCGAACGAAACGATCGTATGCACGGACAACACGAGCGGGGTCGAGACGCCGGCCAACACGAGGTAGGCCATCTCGTAGTTGCTCCAGTGGCGGTTGCTGCCGCGCCAGCCCATGGCGAAGAATCCGTAGAGGGCGGACTTCAGCTTGTTGCCGCTGCGATAGAAACGATCGCGGAGGATGGCGAGGTCGGGGATGAGGCCGACATACCAGAAGAGAACGGAAACCGTTCCGTAGGTGGAGACGGCGAACACGTCCCATTCCAGCGGCGAACGGAACTGCGGCCAGATGCCGTTGGCGTTCGGGAAGGGGAAGAGGTAGCCGGGGAGAACGGCGAACCAGACGCGGCCGACGTGGAAGACCGGGAAGATACCGGCGCAAACCACGGCGAAAATCGTCATGGCCTCGGCGGCGCGGTTGATCGAGGTGCGCCATTTTTGACGCAGCAGGCACAAGATCGCGGAGATCAGCGTGCCGGCGTGGCCGATACCGATCCAGAACACGAAGTTGACGATGTCCCAAGCCCAGTTGACCGGGTTGGCGTGGCCCCAGACGCCGACGCCCGTGGAAACGAGGTAGGCGATGCCGGCGAGCGTGAAGAGCGCCAAGAAACCCGAGACGGCGAAAGCGATCCACCACCACTTGGGGGTGGGCGCCTCGATGATGCCGCAAATCTTCTCGGTGACCCAGTTGAGACTGCGATGATTCTCAACGAGAGTCGCCCGGGGGAGCGGCGTCGGATTGACCTCGGCGAGGATCGCCGGGGCGGGATGATCGGAATGCGCGTGAGCCATTAGCTGTTACCTCCGAAGGAGAGTTTGCCGAAGGAGGCGTGGGGCGAGTGGGAGTTCTTTTCGTCGTGGGACTCGTGCGAGTCGTGGCCGGGACCGGAGTGCTCGGGCGAAGCTTGGTCGTGACCGTGGCCCATGCCGGCGGGGTGCGCCTTGCTGTTGTATTCCTGACGGCTGAGCGGGAGCGCAGCGTAGTCGGGCATAAGGGGGTTCGGGTTGCGAAGCTTGCCGAGGTAGGTGGTGCGCGGGCGGATGTTGAGGTAGCCGAGCAACTGATAATCCTGCTCGAGCGCCTTCATCTGCGAAACGCGGCTGTTCGGGTCCTTGACATTGCCAAAGACGATCGAGTCGGCCGGGCAGGCCTGCGCGCAAGCGACGTTGAACGCGCCGTCCGGGATGGTGACGTCGGCGGACGCGCCGGCCTTCACCTTTTGCGCGATCTTGGCCTGCTGGATACGTTGCACGCAATAGGTGCACTTCTCCATCACGCCGCGCATGCGCACGGTGACGTCCGGGTTCTTCACCATCTTTACCAGCTCGGGCATGCCCTTCTTGCCGAGCGGCCCCATGTAGAGGCTGTCGAGCTGGCGCTGATTGAAGTCGAAGAAATTGAAGCGGCGGACCTTATACGGGCAATTGTTCGCGCAATAACGGGTGCCGATGCAACGGTTGTAGGCCATCGTGTTGAGGCCTTCCTGATCGTGCACGGTGGCGTTGACGGGGCACACGGTCTCGCAGGGAGCGAGTTCGCAGTGCTGGCAGGCCATGGGCTGGAGCGAAACCTGGGGATCCTCGGGGAGCTCGGCGTTGCCGTGGCCACCGAAGGCGCCGGCCTCGAGCTTGCCGTCGGAGTAATAGCGATCGAGACGGATCCAGTGCATCTCGCGGCCGCGGAGGACCTGGTCCTTGCCGACGATCGGGATGTTGTTCTCGGCCTGGCAGGCGATGATGCAGGCGTTGCAGCCGATGCAGGTGTTGAGGTCGATCGACATGCCCCACTGGTGCACGCCGTCGAGGAACGCGTTTTTGCCGGAGTAGTCGGGCGTCTCCATCAAACCGCCGCCACGAGGCGTGGTCGAGGCGCGTTCGGCCGTGATCTTGGCGCGCTCGGCGGGGGACTTCTTGGCGAATTCCTCGGGCGTCAGATCACCGTAGGTGGCGGGAGCGTGGGCTTCCATGCCCATCTCGGCGACGAAACCGGGGTTCTTTCGGAACTCGTCGAGGTTGGCTTCGCGAACGATATCGCGGCCTTCCATGGACCAGTGCTCCTGCGTGTTGGCGAGGAACGCAAACTGGCCGGGGACGATGCTCAGCTTGGCGCCGGTGGCGAAGCCGAGACCGTCGGAGGCGCGGATCGTGTAGGCGTTGGCGCCGATGCCGGTGCCGACGCGACCGGTCGTGGAGCGGCCATAACCGACGGCGATCGCAACGGTGTAGTTGGAGAGACCGGGCTGGATATGGATCGGGGCGCGGAGCGTGCGGCCGTTGAGGCTGAGCTCGCCGAGGAAGGCGTGTTCCTTGCCCTGCTGGAAGGCGCCGAATTCCTTGCGCGCGACTTGGATCAGCGAGCCGTTCGGCTCGATATTGAGCTCCTTGGCGAGCTTGGGCGACACCAGGATCGCGTTGTCCCACGAGATCTTGGTGATCGGCTCGGGGCACTCCTGCAGCCAACCGTTGTTGGCAAAACGGCCGTCCTCGACCTTGGAGTCGACAATGAAACGGACCTCGAGCGCGTCCTTGTTGACCGCGACGGGAGCGGAGGCCTTGGCGAGCAAGGACGACAGACCGGAAGCGCTGATCGAAACGTTAACGGCCGGATAGGCGGAACCGGCGAGCACGCCGTCGTGGAGGAACTGGCGGAAACCTTTTTCGCCATCGAGGCCGCCAAAGGCGTTGAGGCCGGTGATGGTCTGATAGACGAGGCTGTATCCGTCGGCCTTGGACTCGCCGAGGATGCGGGCGAGAACCTCGATCTCGGTGACACCGCCGAAGAGCGGAACGATCATCGGCTGGACGGGCACGATGGTGCCGTCGGCAGTGCGGGCGTCGCCCCAAGACTCGAGATAGTGCGCGGCGGCGATATGGACGCCGGCGGGAGCGGCGGCCGAGGTCTCGTCGACGTAATAACCGAGGCGGACGACTTGGCCGGCCTTCTTCAAGGCGGCGGCGAACTCAAGATCGGCCGGCGCGTTGTAGGCGGGGTTGCCGCCGAGAACGACGAGGGTCTTGACCGAGCCGGCATTGAGGGCCTTGACGACGTCGGCGATGCCGGCGGCCGTCTGGGCGGGCACGGCGACGAAATCAACCGTGTGGCCGACCGCGCCGAGCGCGACGTTGAGGGCGTAAACGACGGCGTGAACCTCGGCGGGAAGGTGAGAGCCGGCGACGATCAGGCTGGTGCCCTTGTGCTCGAGGAGATCCTTGGCGCACTCGGCGAGCCACTTGTCTTTGTTCGTGAACTCGAGGCCGCCGGTGAGGCTGGCGAACTGCGAGGAGCCGGTGACGGCGCCGAAGAGGGCGGCGGCGAAGGCGAGCAGGTGGCCGCTGGCGAGGCGGAGGCGGTGGTCCGCCATCGAGCCGGTGAGCGTGAATGTGCTCTCGACCGCGTAGAGCCGGTTGAGGTCGGCGTCCTTGGTCAGGGCTTTGCGGCCCTTGGCGAAGTCGCGGGTGTAAGCGATGGAGCCGGCCTCGGTGCTAAAGAAGTCGGCGTCGAGGGAGACGATG
>CBIHRE010000168.1:0-9170 GCA_966212385.1 uncultured Akkermansia sp.
GTTCACCTTCAGGCCCTTCGCGACGGCCTTCTTCGCGAGGAGGCCGGCGGCGAGCATGACGGAGGGGTTGGAGGTGTTGGTGCAGCTCGTGATGGCGGCGATGAGCACGCTGCCGTGGCCGAGCTTCTGGCCGCCGACCTCGGCGGTGACGGTGGAGAACTCGTCGGCCTTTTTGCCAAAGCCGTTTTCGGTGACGGGCTTCGCAAAGGCGGTGGTGAACTCGCGCTTGAGCGAGTCGAGCTCGATGCGGTCCTGCGGGCGCTTCGGGCCGGCGACGGAGGGGACGACGGTGGAGAGATCGAGCTCGAGCTCGGTCGAGTAGTCGATCTGGCCCTTTTGCGGGATGCCCCAGAGGTTCTGGGCCTGATAGTAGGCCTCGTAGAGCTTCACGTGTTCCTCGGGACGGCCGGTGGCGCGGAGATAATTGGAGGACTCCACGTCGATCGGGAAGAAGCCCATCGTGGCGCCGTATTCGGGGGCCATGTTGGCGATGGTGGCGCGGTCGACGACAGGCAGCGCGGCGGCGCCGGGGCCGTAGAACTCGACGAACTTGCCCACGACCTTCGCCTTGCGGAGGAGCTGGGTAAGGGTGAGCGCGAGGTCGGTCGCGGTGACGCCCTCGCGAAGCGCGCCGGTGAGGTGCACGCCGACGACGTCGGGGGTGAGGAAGTAGACGGGTTGGCCGAGCATGCCGGCCTCGGCCTCGATGCCGCCGACGCCCCAGCCGACGATGCCGATGCCGTTGATCATCGTGGTGTGCGAGTCGGTGCCGACGAGCGTATCCGGATAATAAATACCGTTGCCATCCTTGAGCACGCCCTTCGCGAGATACTCGAGGTTGACCTGGTGGACGATGCCGATGCCGGGGGGGACGACCTTGAAGGTGTCGAAGGCCTGCATGCCCCACTTGAGGAACTGGTAGCGCTCGCGGTTGCGGGAGAACTCGAGCTCGAGGTTCTTCTGGAGCGCGTCGGCGGAGCCGGCGAAGTCGACCTGCACGGAGTGGTCGACGACGAGGTCGACGGGCACGAGGGGCTCGATGATCTTCGGGTTCTTGCCGAGCTTGGTCACGGCCGAACGCATGGCGGCGAGGTCGACGAGGAGCGGCACGCCGGTGAAGTCTTGGAGCACGATGCGGGCGACCACGAAGGGAATTTCCTCGGTGCGAGGGGCCTTGGCCTGCCAGCCGGCAAGATCGCGCACGGCGCCCTCGGCGACGCGCTTGCCGTCGCAGTTGCGCAGGAGGGACTCGAGGACGAGGCGGATCGAGACCGGGAGGCGGGAAACCTTGAAGCCGGCCTTCTCGAGCGCGGGCAGCGAGTAGAAGGAGTGCTCGGCGCCGTTGGCGGAGAACTTCTGGAGGGTATTGAAGGGATTCGGGAGGCTCATCGTGGTCGTAGAAAATCTAATAAAGGTCGGATACGAAATCGCCCGCGCGGGTCAGGCGCGGGCGACGAGGGAAGTCGTGGGAATTACTTGGCGAGGGCGGCCTTGACCGCCTCGAAGTTGGGCAGGTCCTTCGGAGTGGGGGTGCGTTCCGCGTATTTGATCACGCCATCCTTGCCGATGACGTAGGCGGCGCGGGCGGAGGTGTCGCCGATGCCGGCGAGCGCCGGGAAAAGGACGTCGTAGGCCTTGGTGACCTCCTTGTTGAGGTCGGAGACGATGGTGAGCTTGATCTTGTTCTGCTGCGCCCAGGCCTCCTGCGCGAAGGGGCTGTCCACGCTGATCGCGATGACCTCGGCGCCGAGCGAGGCGTAGGCGGACAGGCCGGAGGTGATGTCGCACATCTCGGTGGTGCAGACGCCGGTGAAGGCGAGAGGGAAGAACAGCAGAACGGTCTGCTTCTGGCCGAAATTGGCGGAGAGCGTCACGTCGACGAGACCCTCGGGGGTCTTGGATTTAAGAGTGAAATCAGGAGCTTTGGAGCCGACAGCGAGGGCCATGATGTGCGGTGGGTTGAAGTTTGCGGGAAGTGACGGGGAAGGCGCGTCGACACGCAAGGCGTGCGACAAGAAAGGCCGAACGTGAGTTGCCGAGGCGAGCGCCGCAACCCGTTTTTGCCCGGTTTTGGGATGCGCAAATTCCCCCGATGCCCGGGGCGGGGGGCGGGCATTGACAGACCCGCCGCCGACCCTACTTTTCGGCATCCATTTTTCGCGAGCGCGGCTCCAGCCCGCTTAAGATCACCGCATCCAGCCATGTCTTCCCAGTCTTCCCCGCAAGACGCCTCCGGCGGCAAAGACTTCGTGAAACAATCGAGTCTTTACCAAGAGTTCCTCGCCGAACGGGAAGAGATCCTGCGCCACAAATGGCTCGAATCGGAGCGCCTCGGCTACGACATCGGCTTCGAGCGCGCGCTGCTCGACTGGATTCGCAAGCACCGCGACAGCTGGCGCGCCGCCCGCCGCGCCCAGCAGCCCTACTCTTCCGCCAAGGCCGCCGATTTTCGCGTCACGGCGACAATCACCCCCTTCAGCGGAGACGCCCCCGCCGCCAACGGACGCGGGGGCAAAACCGAAGGCTCCCGCTAAACGGTCCGTTTCTAAGCGGTCCGTTTCAGTAGAGCACTTCGGTTTTGGCGCTTATTTTGACCCAGGCGCAAGCGGCGCCTCACCCCGCCGAGCGCTTCCGCCTGCCCATTCAGCCGGATACAGCCGGCTTTAATTCCACCAGAAGCGGCCGATGATCGCTCGCCCGCCCCGTCTCCGGGAAATCCGCGATCCACGCCCGCGCCACCGCCGGCGCCAAGCCCTCGGACACGAGCGCGTGGTCGAAACGCGAATATAGCCCCGCCTTCGGATAGGCATGCGTCCAGCCGTGACCGCGCGAATCGTAGGCTTCGAGCCAGGTGGCTATACGGGTTTTTCCGCGCGCCTCCATGGCTTGCAACGCGCGGCTGCCCGGGAGGTCGTTGAAATCCCCCAGCACGAGGAAGCGCGCCGCGGCAGGCTGCGGAAACAGCTCCAAAATCCGATCGCGCGCCGCCTGCGCCTCCGCCACCCGCTGATCCTCCGCGCGAGGATCATCTTTGTCCACGGCCAGTCGGCTCTTCAGATGCACCACAAACAAAGTCACCGCGCCGCCCGCGCGCGGCACCTCGACTTGCAGCAAGCCGCGACGCACCGGCTCGGGCTCTTCGCCGCCGCGCCGCCGCGCGCGTAGATCCTTGTGCGCGACGATCACGCCCAAGGGCGCCCGGCTCAGCACCCCGAGTCCGCGCGCCTCGTCCGCCGCCAGCATCGCCTCGCCATACGGATAGGATACCCCCTCGCTCGCCAGATCGCGGCGCAGCTCGGCCAAAAACGCCGGCCCGCCGATCTCCTGCAAAACGAGCACATCCGCGTTCAACTGCCGGATCACGGCGCGCAAAGACGCCTTCTCCGCTTCCGGTTTCGGATAGTCCGGCCGAAAACCATCCGCCACTCGACGATCCGCGAGCGTGTAGTTTTGCACATTATAGGTGGCGACGACGAACGGGCGCTCCGCGTCCGCCGCCCGCGCCAGCCCCGCCAAAAAACAGCACGCGAAGCACAGCCAGAGCCATGCGCCCGTGGGTTTAAATTTCACTCCGCTCATCGGCCGCTGACCAAGGCCCGCTCGCGCTCCACCAAGGCCGGATGCGAATAATAAACCGCGCTGAAGAGCGGGTGCGGCGTCAGGTTCACCAAGCTTTTGCCCGCGAGTTTTCGCAGCGCCGAGACCAGCGCGTCCGGCCCGCCCATCGCTTCGCGCGCAAAGGCGTCCGCCTCGAACTCGTGCTTCCGGGAAACGCGGTTGCCCAGCGGCGCGAACCAAAAAGTCGCGAGCCCGCTTGTCAGCCCGAACAAAAGAAAAGCCGGCGCCAGCTCGCCCGCCGCAAATCCGAAGCCCGGATTGAACCAGCCGCTCTTGGCCAGCCAAGCCACCGCGAAAAATCCCGCGAACTGAAGCGCCGCCGAGGTCGCCAGCATCTTCGGCACGTGGCCCCGCCGATAGTGCCCCACCTCGTGGGCGAGCACCGCCTCCGTCTCCTCCTCGGTCAGCTGATTCAGCAAGGTGTCGAGCAGCACGATGCGGCGGAAGCGGCCAAATCCCGTGAAAAACGCGTTCGCGTGGCCCGAGCGTTTGCTGCCGTCCATCACCTCGATCGTCGAGGCCTTGAAACCCGTGCGGTTTGCCAGTGCGAACAAGCGCTCCCTCAATGGCCCTTCCGGCAGCGGCGTCAGCTTGTTGAACAGCGGCAAAATCAGCCGCGGATACAGCACCAGCATCAAGAGCTGAAAGCCGAAGAGCAGGCAAAAGCCCCACAGCCACCACGCATCCCCCACCCAGCCCACCAGCGCCAGCAAGCCCCAGAGCAAGGGAAAGCCGATCGCCAGCAGCAAAGCGGCCCCCTTCAGACGATCCGCGATCCACAGCCCCGGCGTCATCTTGTTAAAGCCAAAGCGCGACTCCAAACGAAAGGTCTCCCACCATTCGAAAGGCAGGCTCGGAATCCCCGCCAACATCCCTGCCGCGAGGATGAAAAGCGCGTCGTCCCACTTCGCCGCCGGCGCCCAGGCGCCGATCCACGCGAAAAGCTTGGGCAACACACCGCTCGCCAGCAGTAGCGCCAGCACCCCCGCGTCGAAAATCAGCGACACCACCCCGAAACGATTTTTCGCCAGCGTATACTCCACGCTGCGGCGATAGGTCTCCGCGTCCACCATGGCCGCCACGGCCGGCGGCGCCTCGTTCGCGTATTTCCGGACTTCGCTCCGGTTGAGCGCCGAAAGCGCCAGCTGCGCGACAAGACGCGCCGCGATCAGGCCCCACACGCACCACATCACCGTTTCCGTCGCCATAGGATAGAGAACGCGCAGTCCAGCCCCGCGCTCCCTTGGGGCGCGAGCCCGAACCCGCTTCACCGGCTATTTTCCCGCCACGCGCACCGCATAAGCCTCGCTCACGCTTTTCTTTTTCAACCTCGCCACCTGCCTGCAACCCAAGCGAATCTCGCGCGTCTTACGACCCAATGTTCCGCCCCTTTCGCTCCACTCGTCCCCTCCCTGTCACCCTCGCGCTCGGCCTCGCCGTCACCCAAGGCGTCGCGCCCCTCGCCGCCCAAGACGGCCCCGCTCCCGCGGCCTCCGCCGAAGCCAGTCGCCTCCGCGTGGCGCAAACCTCTCTCGCCGCCAACCCCGGCGAAATGGTCGGACCGCTCGTCCTCCGCGACACCCCGCTCGACCAGATCCTCGAGCTCGTCGAGCGCTACACCGGCCGCGTGCTCCTCCGCCCCGCCAGCCTCCCGCCGGGCACCTACACCCTCACGCTCGACAAGCCCCTGCCGAAATCCGAGGCCCTCCGCGCCCTGGAAACCGTTCTTAATATGAACGGCGTCGGCCTCAGCCCGCTCGGCGACCGTTTCCTGAAGGTCGCCCCGCTGAATCTCATCCGCACCGAGGCTCCCGAGTTCATCGAAGGCAGCGCCCTCGACTACGCCCCCAGCGGCCGCGTCGCCGCCAAGCTCTTCACGCTCTCCTATCTCCGCGCCGCCGAGTTCGTGCCCCAGGCCGCCCAGATCCTCAGCCCCGCCATCGGCGCCGCCCCGATCATTTTCGAGAAAAACAACTCGGTCCTGATCACCGACTCCATCTCCACGCTGCAACGCGTCGAGCGCCTCGTCGCCTCCCTCGATCGTCCCGCCTCCGCCGGCCTCACGGTCAAGACCTACACCGTCTCCAACGCCAAGGCCTCCGACCTCGTCAACAAGCTCCGCACCCTCCTCTCCGGCCCCCTCGCCGCCCAGATCGGCACCGCCACGACCTACCAGCCGGACGACCGCACCAACCAGATTCTCCTCATCGCCGACGCCCGCGAGCAGGCCTTCTTCGACCAGCTCATCTCCAAGCTCGACGCCGAGGCCTCGCCCAACACCCGCAGCGAGGTCATCTTCCTCAAACACGCGAACGCCACCGAGGTCGCCACCCTCCTCGGCCAGCTCGTCAGCGGCCAAAACACCGCGTCCAGCCAGAGCGGCGGCGCCAACAACGCCAGCGCGACCCGCAATGGCCGACGTCTCTCCAACAACAACAATAACGCAGGCGGCGGAAACGCCGGCGGCGGGCCCGGCGGAGGCGGAGCGGCTCCCGCCCCCGCGGCCGCCGCAGCCGCCGCGGTCGTCGCCGGAGCCTCCGACTCCGAGGAGTTCTCCAGCTACCTCACCATCGTCGCCGACGAACGTTCCAACGGCATTGTCGTCGCCGGCACCCCCAACGACATCAAGCTCGTCAAATCCCTCGTCGACCGCATCGACGTTCTCCTCGCCCAAGTGCGCATCGAGGTCGTCATCGCCGAGGTCGTGCTCTCCGACGACGCCAGCTCCGGTATCAACTCCCTCGGCCTGCGCGTGGTGAACAACAAACTCACCGGCTTTAACGGCTCCTTCGTCGGCGGCGCCGTCTCCGGCACCGGCACCGACACCAACGGCAACCCCCAGGGCTTCGCCTCCGTCACCGACGTCGCCTCCAGCTCCGGCTACGATCTCTCCGGCATCGTCGGTCTCACCACCACGCCCCGGAAGAACAACTCCACCATCCTCCAGACCCCGGCCGTCACCACCACGCACAACAAGGAGGCCGAGATCTTCGTCGGCGAAACCCGCCCCGTCATCTCCGGCACCACCTCGTCCACCGTCAACGCCGACACCACCAGCTCCACCATCACCCAGCAAGAGATCGGCGTGCGCCTCCGCATCCTGCCCCTCATCGGCTCCGATAAGAGTGTTCAGCTCGAGATCGAGACCGAGGTCGAGGACGTGCTCGGCACCGTCATCATTGATGGCAACGAGCAGCCCCGCATCGGTCGCCGCACCACCACCTCCTACGTCAGCGCTAGCAACGGCGACATCATCGTCCTCGGCGGACTCCAGCGCACCTCCGAGTCCAAGACCACCAGCCGCCTCGGCCCCATTCCTTTCCTCGGCGACCTCCTGGGCAAACGCTCCCGCACCAAAGGCCGCACCGAGCTGATCTTCTTCCTGCGCCCCACCGTTCTCACCAACACCTACCTCGACAACGTCGAGGCCATGAAGCGCGTCGACTCGACCCCGCAGGGAAAGAAGGTCCGCGAGATCATCGACTTCCGCCCGGCCGCCGCGCCCTACGTCCCGCCCGAGGAGCAACCCAAGGAGACGCCCGTCCCCGCACCCCTCGTCGCCCCGGACTCCGACAAGACCTCCCCCGCCGGCCAGTAAGCGCGTTCGTCGCCCCGTATCCATGCCTTTCGCCCTCGACGCCGCCACCTTCCCGAGCCTCAGCCCCGAGGCCCTGCAGGCCGTTCAAGAAACCCCGCGCGCGGAACGCCTCCTCGCGCTCGCCGGCCACCTCGCGGTGCCGCCCGACACCGCCCTCGCCACCCTGGCCGAGGCCGCCCGCCTCCCGCTGCTCGCCGATCCCGCGATCGACACCGATCACCTCCGCCTCTTCCCCGGTCGCCTCGTCCACGAGTATCAAATCGTCCCGGTAAAGATCGCGTCCGCGGCCGCCGCCGCCGCACTCGGAGATGAAGACGCCGCGCCCGCGCCAAGCGTCCTCCACATCGCCACGCCGTGGCCGCCCACGATCGAGATCCGCGACTGGATCGGCACCTTCACCTCCCTTCCCGTCACCTGGCACCTCGCTCCCGCCGACCGGGTGAAGGAACTCATCGTCGCCAACTACGGCGTCGGCGCCGGCTCCCTTGAGGATGAACTCGCCGCGCTCGATCCCGTCGCCAACGCGAACGAGGCCGAGGCCGACGAGGACGCCGCCGTCGTCCGCTTCGTCACGGACGTCATCGCCCAAGGCATCGCCGACCAGGCCACCGACATCCACTTCGAGCCCCAGGAGGAACAGCTCCGCATCCGCTACCGCATCGACGGCCTCCTCGTGCCCGTCCCCGTGCCGGACAACCTCCGCCGTTTTCAGGACGCCATCCTCTCGCGCCTCAAGATCATGGCGCGCCTCAACATCTCGGAAAAACGCCTCCCGCAGGACGGCCGCATCAACTTCAAGTCAGGCGCCACCGCCCTCGACATCCGCGTCTCCACCTTCCCCACCCTCTACGGCGAGTCCACCTCCCTCCGTCTTCTCAACCAGAAGAAAGAGGCCTACACCATGGACCGCCTCGGCATGTCCGCCGACGAGCAAAAGGTCATCACCAAGGTCCTCGACTACCCGCACGGCATCATCCTCGTCACCGGCCCCACCGGCTCCGGCAAATCGACCTCGCTCAACGCCTTTCTCCGCAAGATCAACTCCCCCGATCTCCGCATCGTCACCATCGAGGACCCCGTCGAATACGAGGTCCCCGGCGCCAACCAGATGCAGACCCGCGCCGAGATCGGCCTCACCTTCGCCTCCGCGCTGCGCTCCGTCCTCCGCCAAGACCCGGACGTGATCATGGTCGGTGAAATCCGCGACCTCGAGACCGCCGAGATCGCCATCCGCGCCTCGCTCACCGGTCACTTGGTGTTCTCCACCCTCCACACCAACGACGCCCCCGGCGCCATCACCCGTCTCATCGACATGGGCGTCGAGCCCTTCCTCGTCGCCTCCGCCGTCGAGCTCGTCATCGCCCAGCGCCTCGTCCGCCGCCTCTGCCACGCCTGCGCCAAGCCCGCCCCGATCGAGCGCGACCGCGTCCAGGCCGACCTCGTCGCCCTCGGCCTCCCGCCCGAGCTCGCCGACGGCGTCGACGAGCTCATGGCCCCCGTCGGCTGCCGCCAATGCCGCGGCACCGGCTACCGCGGCCGCGTCGGCGTCTTCGAAATCCTTCACCCGAAGCCCCTCCACGATCTCATCGTCAAACGCGAATCCGGCCACGCGCTCACCGAGCAAGCCATCGCCAACGGCATGACCACCCTCGCCCAGTCCGGCTGGCAACGCGTCCGCACCGGCCAGACCACCTTCGACGAAATCCTCCGCGCCCTCAGCACCTCGGATTAATCCTCCGCCAGGTCACATCGGCCCCCTATCGCCGTGCCCATCTTCGCCTACACCGCCCGGGACAAATCCGGCGCCACCTCCTCCGGCACGCTCGACGCCCCCTCGCGCCGCGACGCCCTTCGCCGCCTCCAGACCCGCGGCCTCCAGCCCACGCGTCTCGACGAGTCTTCCGGTGGCGCCGCCAAACCCGCCCGCGCAAAAAAATCCTCCTCGCCGGCAACG
>CBIHRE010000169.1:0-9154 GCA_966212385.1 uncultured Akkermansia sp.
GAGCGCGTAGCCCTGCGTGTACCACGGCCGCCCCGTCTCGTCGCGGACGACGGTGTAGCTGTCCTGGAGCCAGACGACGCGTCCGTCGGCGGCGAGGAAGCGGTATTCGAGGTCGAGTGGCTCGGCGTAAAGACGGCGGGCGGGCGTGGGTTTCTCGTCGCCATGGCCCTCGACCCAGTGGCCGACGATGTGGGTGATGTTCCAATACGCGCCGGTGAAGCCGACGATGAGGTTGAACGCGACGGAGGTGATACCGATGAACTTGTGCAGATCGGAAAACAGCAGGCGCGCGCCGCGCCCCCAGCGCAGGGTGAAGAGATGTTTCCAGAATTCGCGGTAGAGCCAGACGCCGCTGATGCCGAGGAAGCAGAGTATCATGCCGAAGAGGCCGACGAGGAGCGTGCCGACGTGGCCGGCGAAGAAGGTGTAGTGCAGGTCGAGGAGCCAGCCGGTGAGCGTCTCGGTGCCGGCGCGGGGGCTGGCGAGGATTTTGCCGGTGTAGGGATCGAGCGTGGCGACGAGCCATTCGGCGGAGCCGTGGCGGCGGACGTAGAGGAGATCGGCTAGATGGGCTTCGTCGGCGTCGCGGAAGAGCCATCCGGCGATTTCGTGGCCGGGGAGTTGGTGGTTGGCGGCGACGAGAAGTTCGGCGGCGGTGAGGCGGCCGGCGGGCGTTGTCTCGACGCGGACGAGCTCGGGGTTGAAGAGCGTCTCAAGCTCGTCGTGGAACATCAGGACGCTGCCGGTGAGCCCGATGACGAGGAGGCCGAGGCCGGCGACGAGGCCGAGCCAGGAATGAATCAGCCAGAGGCGTTTGCGCATGGTGGGCGTTGGTCGGAACGGGAGTCGGGATGCCGGAGAAATTAACCACGGATCGCACGGATCGGCACGGATCGGAGCGTTGGCTCCGGCATCCGTGGTGATCCGAGAAATCCGTGATCGATTTTGATGTATTAGAATTTCCACGACGCTCCCAGGCGGACGAGGCGCGGGTCGCCGGGCATGACGTAGAGGGCGTCGTAGGCGCCGGAGTAGTAGGTCTCGTCGAAGAGGTTCGTCACGCTGAGCTTCGCCGAGAAGCGGCCGCGCTCGTAGCTGAGGGCGGTCTGCCAGAGCGTGTAGGAGGGGAGCGTGAAGCTCGTCGCGTAGGTGCGGTCGCCCTCCTGCTCACCGTAGTAGGCCACGCCGAGCCCGAGACCGAGGCCGCGGAGAGCGCCGGTCTGGATCGTGTATTGGCCCCAGGCGTTGGCGGTGTGGAGGGGGACGCCGGCCATGCGCGCGCCGACCGGGAGGGTGTTGTCCTCGACGATCTCGGTGTCGGTGTAGGCGTAGGCGGCGAGGAGTTCCCAGCCGGGGGGGGGGGGGTGGGGGGCGGCGCGCGCGCCGCCGCGGCTGCGTTGCTCGCCGGCGGTGACCGTCGGGCCGCCGAGGATGGGGTTGGCGGTGGCGATGTCGCGACGCGTCACCTGGAAGAGCGAGGCGGTGGTGACGAGGCGTTTGCCGAGGAGGTGGTTGCGGAGACCGATCTCCATGTTGTCGCCGGTCTCGGGCTTGAGCGAGGCGGTGGGAGTGGACTGGACGGCGAAGGCCTCGCTGTAGCTCACGTAGGCGATGGCGCCGGGGACGAACTCCCAGGTGCCGCCGGCGCGCGGGGTGAAGGCGGTGTCGTGGCCGCCGGAGGTCTCGGCGATGTCGTAGCGGCCGCCGACGGTGACGGTGACGCCGGCGGGGAGTTGGAGGTGATCCTGCGCGTAGAAGCCCATGATCTCCTGGAAATCGGAGCCCGCGGTGAGCGGCGTGAGGGTGGGGACGACGCCGGTGGCGTAGTTCGGGTTGAAAACGTCGAGCGGGATGAAGCTCGTGCCGAAGTTGCTTTTATTGCTGCGGTCCTTGCGGAAGTAGTCGAAGCCGCCGGTGAGATTGTGGGTGACTGCGCCCCGTTCGATCTCGGCGTCGAGGCGGGTGTCGACGGCGGTGTCGTTCCAGTCCTGGTAATAGTTGTAGGGCAGGAGCTGGACCGTGTCGTAGGGCGCGGAGAAGGCCCAGGGATACATGAGGTTGTCCCAGGACTGCCCGTAGTGGTCGAAGCGGAAGTTCTGGGTGAGCTTGAGCGAGTCCGTGATTTGATGGGTGAATTCGTATCCGATCTGCTCATACGTTTCGGCGCCCTTGTTGGATCCGATCTGGCCGACGAAGAGATCGGGGGAGATGGTGCCGCTGGGGTTGGGCAGGACGGTGCCGATGGCGGGCAGCGGCATGTCGAAGACGCCCTTCAGGTCGCGGTAGCGGGCGAGGAAGGTGATCGATGTGCGCTCGTTGATCTTCCAGGTGAGCGACGGCGCGAAATAGGTGCGGTGGCTCTCGACCTGGTCGATGTTGGACTGTTGGTCGCGGTAGAAGGTGTTGACGCGAAAGAGCACCGACTCGTCGGCGGCGAGGGGCTGGTTGAAGTCGATCGAGGCCTGGTAGTAGTCGTAGGAGCCGACGGTGGCGCCGACGGTGGTGAAGCGCTCGGCGACGGGGCGTTTGCTGACGAGGTTGACGAGACCGCCGACCGGGCCGGCGCCGTAGAGGGCGGCGGGGCCCTTCATGACCTCGATCTGCTCGAGGCCGAGCGTCTCCTCGCCCATGCCGTTGCCGCCTCGGAGGCCGTCGATGTAGGTGTTGAAGTCGGCGGAGAAGCCGCGGATGCGGAAGTAGTCCCAGTTGTTGTAGTAGCCGCCGGTCTGGACGCCGGAGACGCCGCGGAGAGCGTCCTCGAGGCGCATGGGCGCGATGTCGTCGAGGAGGCTGCGCGGGATGACCACGATGGGCTGGGGATTTTCGTCGAGCGGGATGCCGCCCTTGCCGATCGAGGCGGTGTTGGGGAAGGCGTATTCGGAGAGGCGCGAGTCGCGGACCTCGATTTCGTCGAGTTGGACGACCTCTTCGCCGGGGCGGGCGGGCGCCGGGGCGGGAGACGCGGCCGGGCCGGTGGTGTCTTGGGCCGCGAGATTGGCGGCGATGGCGAGAGTCGCGAGGACGGGGATCGGGAGGCGGGAGCGGGTGGACATGGAGGACGGGCCGCGCCGCCGCGGAGGTGCGGAGGCGAGGGCAAGGGGCGATTGTCCCATGTCGGGGCGCCGCGACGCTTACCCGTCCTTGCGCAGAGTTTGCGGCGTGTTGCGAAGGGCCAGTCATTGGCGAAGAGCCGGGCGGGGAGGTAGTGGAATCACCCCCGGGGCTTTGAGTTGTCGGTGGAGCCCGGGCGCCGCTTTTATGCGTGGCATGAGATGTATCCAGGCCGACGGACGCACGCGAAGCGGTGGGAGGGAACGCGACATTTCCTTCGGAGCTCGGCCGCGTCGCTCGACGACGAAGGCGGCGCGGTGAGGCGCGAGGCCGCGGTTCCTGTTGCCGGTGATGTTTTCTCCTTTGGCCTCCAGCGAACGGTCGCGGTCCGTCCGGCTCTGCGTCGGGTATGTGTTGCTGCACACCTTCGCGCACCTGTCCGCCTTCTGGTTCGAGGTGAAGCCGGGCATCACGGTATCGATCTGGTATCCGCCGGTGGGATTGGCGTTGGCGCTGATGGTGTTGCTTGGGCCTCGGATGGCTTGGCTGGTTTTTTTGGCCAACTTTGCGACGGCGTGGATAAATCCGGGACCGTGGGTGGTGTGGCCGACCTTGTTTTTCCCGGCCTTGATCACGGCCTGGTATGGCACGACGGCCTGGGCGGTGCGGCGTTGGTCGGGACCGCTTTTGCTGCCGGGCGCGGGGCGGCAGGGGCTGACCTTCTGGCTGACGATCGGCGCGGCGCCGCTGGTGCCGGCCTTGGTGAGCACGGCGGTGCTGGACGTGACTTTGCTGGCGGGGCATCGGCTGACGGGGCGGGAGTTCGCTAGCTCGGCCTTCGATTGGTGGCTGGGTGATGCGAGCGGTCTGCTGGTGGTGGTGCCGATGGCGATGGTGTTCGCCGCGCCATGGCTCTCGGGCACGCGCGGGACCTCGTGTCGGAAGCGATGGACGGCGCGCGAATCGGCGTGGGCGCTGGCGCGGGCGGCTTTTCTGGTCGCGGTGATCGTCCTGGTCGTCGCGCTGCCGGTGCTGCGCGAGCACAACGCGTTTTATCTGTGCTTCGTGCCGCTGATCTGGATTTGCATGCGCCACGGACTGCCGGGCGCGACCTTGGCGACGGTGCTGGTGATGACGGCGGGGCTGGTGACGATGCGGCTGGCGGGGACGACGCGGGACTTTTCCTACATCTTCCTGCTGTTCGAATTCGCGGTGGCGGTGGTGGGGCTCGGGCTCGGCACCTTGGTGACGCGTCGCGAGGAGGCGGAGCGGGAACTGGCGGAGAACCGGGAACGGCTCGATCGCGTGATCGGCGGTGCGCGGCTGGGCGTCTGGGAACGGGAGATCGCGACGGGACGGATGACGGCGAACGCCCGTCTGGCCGAGATCCTCGGCTACAGCCCCGAGGAGCTGGAGCCGCTGGGGCGGCGCGTGCCCGAGCTGCTGCACCCCGAGGATCGGCTCGCGGCGGCGACGGCCTGGATAAACCACATGGAAGGGCGGACCGATCTTTTCGAGGCGGAGGTCCGGCAGCGGGCGAAGGACGGGCGCTGGCGCTGGGTGCAATCGCGCGGCTCGATCGTGACGCGGGACGAAGGGGGCAAGCCGCTGCGTGTGTCGGGTGTCACCGTGGACATCACGGATCGGAAGCGCGCGGAGGAGGCGCTGGCGCGGCTCTCCGGCATTCTCGAGGCGTCGCCAGATTTCGTGCTGACGACGGACGCCGGCGGCCGGGTGCTTTATGCGAACGCCGCGCTGCTCGCCTGGGCCTGCCGGCCCGGAGCCAAGGTGGCCGAGGCGGGACTGAAGCTGGAAGACCTTCTTCCCGCGGCGATGGCGGCGCGATGGCGCGAGGAGGCGATGCCGACGGCGAGGGAGTCGGGCGCGTGGCAGGGCGAAGGGGTCTTGACCGATGCGCAGGGGCGGAGCGTGCCGACCTCGCAGGTGGGGATCGCGCGACTCGATCCGAGCACGCGCGAGCTGAGCTTTTCCTTCATCTTGCGCGATATCTCGGACCAGCGGCGGGCGGAGGAGGAGCGATTGCAGCGGGATCGCGAGCTGCAGCAGTTGCAGCGGGCCGAAAGCCTCGGCGTGCTGGCGGGAGGAATCGCGCACGATTTCAACAACCTGCTGACGGCGATCCTCGGCAACGCGAACCTCGCGCGGCTCGATCTCGCGCCGGGCTCGCGGAGCTTGGCGAACGTCGAAAACATCGAGCAGGCGGCGGGGCGGGCGGCGCGGCTTTGCCAGCAGATGCTGGCCTACGCGGGGAGGAATCCGGTGGCTTTCGCCGAGGTCGATTTGCGCCGCTTGCTGCGCGACGTGTGGCGCCTGATCGAGTCGTCGGTCAGCGGGCGCGTGCGGGTGCGTTTCGACGAGGCGGCGCCGGCGTCGCCGATCCTCGCCGCGGAAACGCAGATGCAGCAGGTGGCGATGAACCTCATCCTCAACGCCGCGGACGCGATCGGAGATCGCGAAGGGGTGATCACGATCCGGACCCGTAGCGAGAAGGTCGATACGCGACGGGCCGCCGAGCTGTTTCCCGGGCGTTCGGTGGCGGAGGGCGACTACATGCTGCTGGAGGTGGAGGACACGGGCGCGGGCATGCCGCCCGAGGTGCAGGCGCGGATTTTCGAGCCGTTTTTCACCACCAAGTTCACCGGCCAGGGCCTGGGGCTCGCGGCGGTGGCGGGCGTGGTGAAGTCGCACCGCGGCCATATCGCGGTGCGCAGCGCGCCGGGAGAGGGGACGCTTTTCCGCCTGGCTTTTCCCGTGCGCGCGGGAGGCGTCGCGCCGACGCCGGAGGCCTCGCCGGGCGGCGGGGCGATCCGAGGCTCGGGCCTGGTGTTGTTGGTGGACGACGACGAGCTGTTGCGCGAAGTCGCGGCCTCGATGCTCGAGGCGATGGGCTTCCGCGTGCTGGTGGCGAAAGACGGGCTCGAGGGGGTGAAGTATTTCGGCGAGAACGCCGCGGAGCTGAAGGCGGTGCTGCTCGATCTGACGATGCCGAAGATGGACGGCTTCGAGGCGCATGCGGAGATGCACCGGATCAACCCGCGCGTGCCGGTGGTGTTGATGAGCGGCTTTTCGGGCAAGCTGGAGAACCTGCCGCCCGAGGCGATCCACCCGGCGGGCGTGCTGCCCAAGCCTTTCGGGATGGCGAAGCTGCGCGAACGGCTGTCGGCGGCGATGGGAGCTTGCGCCTGAGCCGCAGGGGCGGAGCGGACCGCCTCGGATTTTGGCTCAGGCCGGGATGCGAAGCACGGTAAGCGAGTTGGCGGGCACGACGAAATCGGAGATCGCGGCCAGTCGGAGCGTGTCGGTTTGCGGCAAGGCGATCGGCGGGCGGTCGTCCGCGTTGGCGGCGTCGGCATCGGGGCCGGCGAGGACGATGCGCGCGGCGGGGCGATCCGAAGCGGTGTCGTCGAAGCCGGCGAGTTCGAGCCGGAGCGGGCGGGGGGAGTCGGCGCCGTTGACGATCTTGACGATGAGGTCGCCGGTGGCGGTGTCGCGCACGGCCGAGGCGGCGAGCGAGGGCCGTGTCTGTCCGGAGGCGGACGGGTCGACGATCGCGGTATCGAGGTAGCGGTCGCCGGCGTGAAGCCCGAAGAGCTTTTGCACTTCGTAGTTTATCGAAGGATACACCGCGGTGTTGGTGAAATAGACGAGATCGGGGCTCCACTGGGTGCGGCCGCGCTTGGCGAAGAGCGGGGCGTAGGACGCGAAGCGGACGATGTCGGCGTTGCGCTCGAGGGCGGCGAGGCAGGCGGCTTCGGCGAGGGCGGAGCGAAGGGTGTTGCGGCGGTCTTTTTCGTGGGCGGCGTATTCGCCGAGGTAGACGGCGGATTTGGCGCGGTCGTAGGCGTCGTAGCGGCCGAGGTTTTCCCAGAACCAGTCCGGCGGGAGGTAGTAATGCTCGTCGATCAGGGGGACGGAGAGCTCGGCGGCGAACTGCCAGCCGAGCTCGAAATCCTCGCCGCGGGCGAAGGGGCCGGAGGTGCCGACGACGACGATCTCGGGATGCTTTTCGCGCAGGGCGTCGTGGATCATGCGGAAGCGCTCCTTGAAGTCGGGGTTGATCTTGTCCTCGTTGCCGACGCCTAGATATTTGAGGCCGAAAGGGGCGGGGTGGCCGGCGGCGGCGCGGACGGCGCCCCACTTCGAGTCGGCGGGACCGTTGGCCCACTCGACGAGATCGAGGACGTCCTGGATGTAGGCGGGCATTTCGGCGAGCGGTATGCCGTGTTGGCAGCGTCCGGGGCTGTAGGCGGAGTTTTGGCAACACACGCCGGCGGCGACGACGGGGAGCGGCATCGCGCCAATGTCTTCGCAGAACTGGAAATACTCGAAGTAGCCGAGGCCGACGCTCTGGTGGTAGCCCCAGAGGTTGGGCTGGCCTTTGCGCCGCTCGACGGGGCCGACGGTGTTTTTCCAGTGGTAGATGTTGCCGAGTCCGTTGCCATGGACGAGGCAGCCACCGGGGAAGCGGATGAAGCGCGGTTTGAGATCGGCGATGACCTGGGCGAGCTCGGCGCGGAGGCCGTTTTTTCGGCCGCGGAAGGTTTTGCGGGGGAAGAGCGAAATTTCGTCGAGGGCGAGTCCTCCCTTTGTGAGGAGCAGGAGGGCGAATCGCGCGGAGTCGTCGGTGGCCCCGGCGATGATCTCGCCGGAGACGCGGTGCCAGTCGCCGCCCGCGATCTCGAAGGCGGTTTCGCCGAGGACGCGGCCGTCGGCGGATTCGAGGCGGACGCGAACGGGCATGGGGCGGCCGACGATGTCGGAGTCGCCGCCCCACTGCTCGCCCATGTAGCATTGGCGGGCGAAGAAAGAGACGTCGTAGGCCTCGCCGGCGCGGACGGGGATGCCGTCGAAGCCGAGGTTGAGGAGGCCGAAGGCGGCGGCGCCGGTGGTGTCGGCGGGGATGTCGGCGCGGACGACGATGTAGTGGGGATTGTCGGGATGGATCGGCAGGGCGCGGTCGATGACGACGTTGCCCGAGCCACCATCGCGGCTGACGAGCTCCCAGGCGGTGAGGGCGTGCCAGCCGAGGGAATCGGCCGAGCTGTATTCGAAGGAGCGGTTTTGGATCAGCTCGGCGTAGAGGCCGCCGTCGGCGGAGTAGTTGATGTCCTCGAAGAAGACGCCGAGGAGGTCGCGGCTGATGGCCTTGCCGGATGACGAGGCGGCGACGGTGATAGTGGCGGTGCCGGGTGTGGCGGGAGCCAATTCGGACCGAGGGGGCGTGGCGGATGCGGCGGGAGCGGCGATTTGAATGGAAAGCGCGGAGAAGGTGTCGGTGGACATCGCGGTGAGACGGGGTCGAGGGGACTCCGTTGTCGCGAAAGGGCGGCGAGCCGGCCAGTCCCTTATGGTCTTTTCGGATGTCCTATCGTCCTGTCAGGCGGAGTGCTGGCTTGCGATAACAAGGGCGAGAGCGGTCCGATCAGCTTGCGCTTTGCTCCACTGCGCCGCGCCGACGGAAAAAACGACGGAAGCTGAGGGCGAAACCGGTGTAGACGAGGACGCAGCCCGCGACGCAGGCGAGACCGGCGAGGAGTTGACCAAACCAGCCGAGGGCCTGGCCGGTGTGGAGGTAGCGGAGCCAAGTGCGGATCTTGCGGCCGGTGCTTTGCTCGGCATAGCCGCTGCGGCTGAGCGTTTCGCCGCTGAAGGGATGGATCACGAGCTGGGTCGTGGCGAAGGCGGGGGAGCCGTCGTCGGCTTTGACCGTGGCGCTGTAGGGCTGGGGTGCACGACCGGAACCGCGACGCTCGCCCGAGGGGCGCTCAGGGGGCGGCGGCGAAGCGGAGGCGGTGGATGACGCGCCGGCGGCGGGAGCGGAGGGGGCGGTCGAGGATGCGGTGGCGGCGGCTTGGTCTGCGGGCTGGCCTTGGCCGGCGGGAGGGGTGCCTGGGCCGCGGCGCTGGGGCAGGCCTTCGCGGAGGGTGATCTCGGTCCAGCCGGGCGAGGCGGCTTGGATGCGTGAGAGGGCTTCGGCGTAGGTGAGTTTTTTGGCGCCTTCGGGGCGTTCGATCTTGAACTCCTGCGCGGGCGCGGCGGCGGGGGCGGGAGCGGAGGGCGGGGTTTCGCCGGCGACGCGGAA
>CBIHRE010000170.1:0-9113 GCA_966212385.1 uncultured Akkermansia sp.
GACGCGCCGACCTTGGCGCGCGAAGGCGTGGCGGTGCACGACACCAATCGCGGCGGCGACATCACCTACCATGGGCCGGGTCAACTCGTCGCCTATCCGATCGTGAGCATCGAGGCGCGGCGTGATCTGCATGCGTATCTGCGGTTTCTCGAGGACGTGCTGATCGCGACCGTCGCTCGCCACGGCATCGTCGCGGGCCGCCGCGAAGGGCTTACGGGAATCTGGGTCGCCGAGCGCAAGCTCGCCGCCATCGGCGTGTCGGCCCGTCGCTGGGTGACGATGCACGGCATCGCGCTCAACGTGTCGCCCGATCTGCGCCACTTCGGCGGCATCGTGCCCTGCGGCATCGCGGCGAGCGACGGCACGGTGACCTCGCTCGCGGCCGAGCTCGGCGCGCAGTGCCCCTCGCTGGAGCGGGTGGGGGACGACTTTGCGGAAGAGTTCGCGCGGGCTTGGGCGCGATGGAAATTGGCGCCTGGCGACGCTTGATGCTGGAAATTGGCGAAAAGATCGTTCCGCTCGGCGCCGTCTTCATTCGCATGAAATCCATCCGGTTCCTCACTCGCGCCGCCATGCTTGGCCTCGGGCTTGGCGTGTGTTCCCAGGCGTCCGCCACCCAATGGTTCGCCGCCGGCTACGGTTACAGCGTCGGCCCTTCCGGCTCCTATCCCGATTCCGGCGGTGAACTGACCAACGGAATCACTTACAGCCTGGCCTGGGGCGGGGCTTCGTCGATCGGCGCGTCCGATGTCGTGCAACTCGTCGGCTGGCAGTCCACCAATACCACGATCACCTTCACCTTTTCGTAACCCGTTAACATCGGCTCGGTCTCGGTCTATTTCGCGGACAGCAACGGTTCGGCGGGCGTCGGCATGCCCGCCAGCGTGACGCTTTCCGACGGCGCCTCCTTCTCGCAGACCTTCTCCGTCACCGATCCGGCGGGCGGCGGCGGCACGGTCGAGAGCGTGTTTGGCGGGTTCAGCGTCTCCACGACGAGCCTCCAGGTTTCCTTTGTCCGCAGCTACGAGTGGACGATGATATCCGAGGTGCAGTTTTTCTCTCCCGCCGCCGTGCCCGAGCCTTCGAGTTTCGCGGTCGCCGCGGGTCTTGCCGCCTTGGGGGGAGGGCTGGTCCGTCGCCGCCGTCGCGCCTTGGCCTGATCGCCTAACACTTCAGCCGCTAATACTTCGACCGGGGCTCGCCGCGCCCCGGTTTTTCTTTTTGCGATTTTGGCGTCCTTTTGCGGCGATCCTACCTCACGTCCGATGAACGACACCGCGCGCAAACCCGCCTGGCTCCGCGCCAAGCTTCCCTCCGGTCCCGGTTACAACGCCGTGCGCAAGCTCGTGGACGACCACAAGCTCCACACCGTTTGCCAAAGCGCGCAGTGCCCCAATCTCGGCGAATGCTGGTCGCGCGGCACCGCCACGGTGATGATCCTCGGCAACATCTGCACGCGCTCCTGCAACTTCTGCGCGATCCAGACCGGCCGCCCCACCGAATACGATCTCGGCGAGCCCGCCCGCGTGGCCGAGGCCGTCGCGGTGATGAACCTCAAGCACTGCGTCATCACCTCCGTCGCCCGCGACGAGCTCAAGGACGGCGGCGCCGCCGTGTGGGCCGCGACCATCCGCGCGATCCGCCACCGCATGCCGCAGACCGCGATCGAGGTGCTCACGCCCGACTGGAAGGGCCAGACCGAGCTGCTCGACATCGTGCTCGACGCGAAGCCCGACATTTTCAACCACAACCTCGAGACCGTGGAGCGCCTGCAAAAGCCCGTGCGCGTCCAGGCTCGCTACGACCGCTCGCGCTCCATCTTGCGCCACGCGAAGTCGCGCGGTTTCACGACCAAGACCGGCATCATGCTCGGGCTCGGCGAGGAACAGCACGAGATCGAGCAGACCCTGCGCGACATCGCCGCGGACAAGACCGACATCCTCACCATCGGCCAATACCTCCAGCCCACGCCGCAGCACTGGCCGGTCGCGCGCTGGGTGCATCCCGACGAGTTCGCGCACTGGAAACAGTTCGGCCTCTCGCTCGGAATCGGCGTCGTCGAGAGCGGCGCGATGGTGCGTTCCAGCTACCACGCCGACGAGCAGTCGCAAAAATACACCGGCGCGGAGCATCTCAACACCGCCAACGCCCTAGCCCCCGCCTGAGCGGACTTCGGTTTTCGTTTTCTCATGCGTTACCCCGCCCGTCTCGCCAGCCTGCTCGGAGTTTTCCTGATCGCCGTCGCGCTGCTCCGCGCCGAGGCGCCGCGCGCGAAACACGTTTTCATCCTCAGCTTCGACCAGGCCGGTCCCGCCGACATCGCGAACGCCGAGATGCCTTTCTACAAGCGCCTCGCCGCCGAGGGCGCGCACACGTGGGAGGCCTACACGATCGTGCCGAGCATCACGCTGCCCTCGCACGTCTCGATGCTGACCGGCGTCGGCATCCAGAAACACCAGGTGCTGTGGAACGATTGGGACGTGACGAAGCCGCCGCTCGCCGTGCCCACGATCTTCCGCTTTGCCAAGGAGCAGGGGCTCGGGACCGCGATGATCGTCTCGAAGTCGAAATTCAACACCCTCGGCCTCTCGGGCTTCCTCGACGCCTACGTCACGCCCGAGGACTACCGCTCGGCCGGCATCGCCGCGGCGTTCGTCGAGTTGCTCAAGACGCAGCGTCCGAATCTTTGCTTCATCCATTTCGGCGATCCCGACCGCGCCGGCCATGCCTTCGGCGTGACTTCGCCCGAGAAAAAGCAGGCCCTCGCCGAGTGCGACGCCGCCCTGCGCACGGTGGTCGAGGCGGTCAACGCGGCCGGCATCGGCGAATCGAGCGTCTTCATCCTCACCGCCGACCATGGCGGTCACGACGTGGTGAACAAGGAGGGCAAGACCGTCGGCACCCACGGCAGCGCCGACAAGGTGGACGTCACGATCCCCTGGATCGTGTGGGGCAAGGGCGTGAAGCCCGGCTTCACGATCACCCGCCCCGTGATGATCTACGACACCGCGGCGACCGCGCTCTGGGTGCTCGGCCTGCCCGTGCCGGAAAGCTTTTGGGGGCGGCCGGTCGAGAGCGCCTTCGAGTAGGGCGCCACGCGACGCGGTGACATTTCCGCAAAGGCTTCAAGTCCACCACGCTTTCGCTTTGGCCTGAAACGTGCGCCGTGCATGGTGTCGCCATGCGCCGCCACGTCGCCCTGCTGTCGCTCGCTCTTCTCGCCCTCGCGCCGACCTTCGCCCAAGCCGCCGCTTCGCTCGTTTCCGGCCCCATGCTCGGCTACCGGGCCCACCGGGAGGTTCTCGTTTGGCTGGAGACCCGCGACGCCGCCGAGGTCTCGCTCACGTATCAACTTGTCCCTGACGCGTCCCTCCCCGGCATCGCGGGCGACGCGGCCACCTACGCGCCGGTCACGATCACCCATCGCGCGCCCGCCGCCACGCCCATCGGCACGCAACCGCAGAAATTCGTCCTGCCGTTGCTCGAGATGGGTCGCCGCTACACCTACTCGATCTCGATCGACGGCAAACCGCTGAGCTTTCCCTATTCGCTCTCGTTTCAGACGACGGATCAGTGGGAGTGGCGCAAGGCGCCGCCCGAGTTCTCGTTCATCTTCGGTTCCTGCGCCTACCTCAACGACCCGGCCTACGACCGTCCCGGCAAGCCCTACGGCCAAGGCACCGAGATATTTCGCCACATGGCGGACAGCGGCGCGGATTTTTGCCTCTGGGGCGGCGATAATCTCTACCTGCGCGAGGCCGACTACTCCTCGCGAAGCGGCATCTGGTATCGATATTCTCACGACCGCGCCACGCCCGACATGCAAAAGCTCTGGGCGGTGATGCATCACTACGCCACCTGGGATGACCACGACTACGGCCCCGACAACTCCAACGAATCCTTCGAGTTCAAGGATGTGACGCTCGACGCCTTCAAGACCTACTGGGGCAACCCGTCCTACGGCGAGCCCGACAACCCCGGGGTCTACGGCAAGTTCACCTGGGGCGACGCGATTTTCCTTCTGATGGACGACCGCTATCACCGCGACGACACCACGCTCGATCAGGACAAAAATCCGCGCAAGACCGCCTGGGGCGAGCGGCAGACCACTTGGCTCAAGCAATCTCTCCTGCACGCCAAGGCGCTGAAAAATTACCGCTTCAAGTTCATCGTCACCGGCGGCCAGGTGATCCAGACGGCGGTGAAAACGACGCGTTCCGAAACCCATGAACTCTACCGCCGCGAGCGCGAGGAATTGATCGATTTTATCACGGCCAACCAGATCTCGGGCGTCGTTTTTCTCACCGGCGACGTCCACCACACCGCGCTTTATCGCCGGCCGATCAACGAGGCCGGCACGCAGTTCATCTACGAGCTCACCTCGTCGCCGTTTTCGAGTTCTTCCTGGGCCGCCGCGACGAGCGAGAAGGCCAAGGATCCCTACGTCGTGCCCGGCACGATCGTCGGCACGCAGAACTACAGCGTGATCCGCGCGACCGGCCCGAAGGAGGCGCGGGCGCTCGTCGTGCGTTGCTACGACAAGGCCAACGCGTTCCAGTGGGAGGAAACCATTCCCGCCGCCGCGCTTGAGCCTGCGCCGATCCCGGCGGTTTCCGTCCAGTCGCCTGCCGCCGCGGCCTCCGCAACCGCCAATCCCGCCCGCCCGTGAAAAAGCCCGAAGCCCTGAACGCCACCGTTCCGCCTTTTCCCTTTGCTCCCGGCGCAGCCGCGTCCGCCGCGGCTCCGGGGGCCGGCCCGGCTTCCGCGCTCACGGCCTCGCCCTTCCCGCTCAAGACCCGGCGCGACATCGTCGAAAACTGGCTGCCGCGCTACACCGGCGTGCCGCTCGGGGAGTTCGGCGACTACATCCTGCTCACGAATTTTCAGCGCTACGTGAAACTCTTCGCGCGCCTCCACAAGGTTCCCGTGCGCGGCCGCGACAAACCGATGCCGAGCGCCACATCGGGGCGCATCACGATCATCAATTTCGGCATGGGCAGCGCCACCGCGGCCACCGTGATGGATCTGCTCTCCGCGATTTCGCCCAAGGCGGTGCTCTTTCTCGGCAAGTGCGGCGGCATCAAGCACCGCGCGGAGATCGGCGATCTCATCCTGCCCATCGCCGCCATCCGCGGCGAGGGCACGAGCAACGACTACTTTCCGCCCGAGGTGCCGGCCTTGCCCGCATTCGCGCTGCAAAAGGCGATCTCGACCACGATCCGCGAACGCGCGCGCGACTACTACACCGGCACCGTCTACACGACCAACCGCCGCGTCTGGGAGCACGACGCCGAGTTCAAATCCTACCTGAAAAAAATCCGCTGCATGGCGATCGACATGGAGACGGCGACGATCTTCAGCGTCGGATTTTTCAACGAGATCCCGACCGGCGCGCTCCTGCTTGTGTCCGACCAGCCGATGGTGCCGGAGGGCGTGAAAACCGCGGAGAGCGACCGCGTCGTGGACGACGTCTACGTGGACGACCATCTTTCGATCGGGATCGAGTCGCTGAAGCAGCTTATCAATCAAGGGCTGACGGTGAAGCATCTGGTGTTTTGAGGCGGGCCACCTCGTCCACTTCATCTCATCATCATGCGGTTTATAGCTCTCGCCATTCTGATTTTTCATCTGCCCTTGCTGTGCCTGTCTCGCACCATGGACATCCCCAGCGAGCTCGAGGGCCGCGTTATCACGGTGGCCTTCGAAAGGATGTGGGGTCTCCCTGGCAAAGATCGGCTTCAGCCCGAATTCGCCCTCGCCGCCTACGATCAAATCAAACTCGTTCGCGCCGCCATCAATTCGGACCCCGCTACGCCTGCGTGGATGAAAGCGGACAAGGTCGGGGTCATCTCTATCGACGAAGCGAAAGCCGGAGTCCGACTCGAGTTTCCGGATTCGCTTACCGCGCAGGAGATCCACCAGTTTCACCTCCAGTTTATCAGGTTCCACACGAAGGCTATGTTTGATGCGGAGCAGAAGGTTGTGGATGGGCTAGAGAAGGTCATTGGCTCGACAAAAGCGTCCATTGAAACGGAGCGGGACCCGATACGGCGGCGGCTCCTAACCTCCATTCTAGAAAAGGCGCAGGAGGAATGGCGCAGTTATCACGCGTATTGATCGCCACTTTTCATGTCCCTCTCCCGTGATATTCAAAGCAAAGCCCTGCTCCACGCCAAAGGGCTGCTCTTTCTGCTCGCCGGGCTGATCGCGGTCGGCGGCGTCCTGCTCGAGTCCCCGCGGCTGCGCACCGTCGCGTTGCTGGTGATCGGGATCTGGTCCTTCTGCCGGTTCTATTACTACCTGTTCTACGTGCTCGAGAACTACGCGGGACGCGGTCGCCGCTACGCCGGTATCTTCGACGCCTTGCGCTACGTTTTCACGCGGCGCGAGCGTTGAGCAGGGCGCGGAGTTCGTGGTCGCGCGGGAGCCGCGGCCGGGGCGGTTTCGCGGCGGTTTTGCGTTTCCCGCTCGCCACGCCTCATAAGCGGCGCGAAATCGAACTATAAAGATATCGTGAACGCCGCGTCTGCTTCCGCCCTGGGCTCCGATTCGCTTGCGCCTTTCGCGCCGGCCGCGGCGGATCGCGTCACCTGGCTTCGTCATCTGGAGTCGATCGAGCTCGCGGCGGGCGAGGTGCTGTTCCGGCAGGGGGATCCGGCGGATTTTCTCTGCTTCGTCGAAGCGGGCGAACTCGCGGTCGTGCTGGAGATCCCCGGCGCCGGGCGCGTGCCGGTGCGGCGTTTTGGTCCCGGACAATGCCTGGGCGAAATGGCGCTTTACCGCCGCGACACGCGCGCGGCGACGGTCGAGGCGCTGGGGCCCGCGCGTCTCTGGCGTCTTTCATCGGCTCAATTGCAACAGATGGAGCGGGAGGCGCCGGCGCTCGCGCTTGCGATGCATCGCCATGTGGCCGGGTTGCTCGCCGAGCGCGTGGCCTTCGCAAACACGGAGCTCAAGGATCCGCTCGCGCGGCTGGCCCACGCGATCCGTGGTCTGGCGGCGAGCCGCTTCGGCGAAACCGACTGGGATCGCGCGGCGCTCTCCGTCGCGGCCCGTCGTTGCGACGAGGTCGGCGCGGTGGCGGGGGCGCTCGATCACCTGGTCGGCCAACTGCGGTCCTATCTCGACGAGTTGCGCGAGGCCACGGCGCGTCGCGAGGCGATCGAGAGCGAGCTGCGCATCGCGGGCGAGATCCAGGCGAGCTTTTTGCCGCCGGCGCTTTCGGAGGGGGAGCGGGAACGCATCGATTTCGCGGCGCGGATGAAGCCGGCGCGCGAGGCGGGCGGCGATCTCTACGACGGGTTTTTCCTGCCCGACGGGCGCTTCCTGTGCGCGGTGGGGGATGTCTCGGGCAAGGGCGTGTCGGCCGCGCTTTTCATGGCGGTGACGGCCACCGGGCTGCGCGCCTTGGCGCCGACGGCCGGTGATCCGGGCGCGCTGCTTACGCGGCTCAACCGCCTGCTTTGCGAGCGGAACGACACGCTGCAATTCGTGACGATGTTCGCCGCGATTTTTGATCCGGCGACCGGTGAACTTTGCTGGGCCAACGCCGGTCATCCGCCGCCTCTCGTGCTGCGCGCGGGGGGCGGAGTGGAGCCGCTCGAGGGGCCGCGTGCCACGCCGCTGGCCGCGTTCGAGGATCGCGTCTACACGACGCAGCGGCACCGGCTGGAGGGCGGCGACACCCTGCTCGTTTTCAGCGACGGCGTGACGGAGGCGATGAACGCCGCCGAGGAGCTTTATGGCGATGCGCGACTGCGCGCGCTTTTCGCCTCCCGCGCCGACGCCTCGGCGCAGGGGGCGGTCGAGGTCGCGCTGGGTTCGGTGCTGGCCTACCAAGGCGCCGCGCCGCAGGCGGACGACATCACGCTGGCGGCGCTGCGGCGGCTGCGCGACCTTTTGGCCTGAGGGCTGAGAGCCGTGTGGCCGGCCGTCCGTGGCACGAGGGGCGAGGCGACGGGCGCTGGGACGCGTCCGGCCGGCTGAAAGTCGGGGCGGTATTCCAAGGTGGGGCGGGCACGTCCCTGTGCCCGCTGCCTAGAGCGCGAGCCACGGGCGGAGGGACCCGCCCGTCCACCAAAATTCAAAAGCAATCAATCCCTCGGGGTCACTCCTCTCCGCGGGAGAGGGTGAGCGGGAGCGAGCGGGTGTCGGTGTCGAAGCCGCCGGGGACGGGTTTCAAGATGAAGTAGCCGGCGCCGACGGTGGTGTCGCCGGCCGGGGGCTGGCGGAGGGTGCCTTGGAAGGTGACGGTGCGTTTGTGCGGTTTGCCCGTGGCGGCGATCGTGTCGGCGAGCGTGAAAGAGCCGGTGAAGCGGCCGTTGGCGAGGTTGAGCGAGGTGATTTTCCACGCGCGCGGGTTGGCGGGCGGGGCGACGAGGACGGGCGCGAGTTTGTTGGCGGTCGTGACCTCAACGGCGCCGGGCAGCTCGTCTTCGCTTTCTCCAAGATAATTGGAGCCGTAATCGAGAAACGCGAAGCCGGAGCTGTCGGGGCTGGAGGCGAGCCCGAGGCGCTGGGCGAGGGTGACGGCGGGGGTGGCGGGCGCGGTGGTGGTGGCGGCCTTGGCTTTGGCGGGCGGCGTCCAGGGATCGAGCGCGATGAGGGCGTTTACGACCTCGAAGCCCGAGGGGAAAAGCGCGTCGAGGGGTGCCGCGGGTTTTTGAGCTTTGCGCCAGTAGAGGCTACGCAGGGAGCTGGTGGGCACGTAGAAGCGGTCGGCGCGATCGGCGTCGAGGTGTGGCTCGAGGAGAAATTCGCCCGAGGCGAAGCTGTCGGGGCGGGCGCCGTAGGGGCGTAGGAAGAGGCGGTAGCGGCCATCGGTGTCGGGAAGAGCGGAGGCGACGAGGTTCGCGCCGTCGGCGAATTTGCCGGAGAGGGAGAGGGTGCCGTTGACGGCGATGGTGGCCGTGGCGTGGCCGATGCCGGTGGGAAAGAGATCGAAGCCGCTGTCCAAGACGGGGTTGAGGAGGACGAAGGTGTAGGCGCCGGCGGCGGGGGATGGCGCGGCCTTGGTGTAGGAGGCGAGACGCGCAAGGGGCGGGACGGAGTAGAGGGGGATCTTTTCGTCGGAGCCGTTCTCGAAGAGGAAGATCTCGGCGAAGAGGCCGGAG
>CBIHRE010000171.1:0-9100 GCA_966212385.1 uncultured Akkermansia sp.
CAAAGTGGCTATCTCTGCGGCGCGGGCTGGAGCGCCCCACAACACACCCGCCAATCTGCCCGATAAGGACGTACTCATCGATCTCTTCGAGCGCATGGTCCTGCTGCGGCGTTTCGAAACAGCGGCGCAGGGCGCCTGCCGGCTCAGCCAATCCACCGCGGCGTCCGGCTCTTTGAAAACCCAGAGATCGAAAGCGGCGCGGTTGGCCACGGCGCGCTCCGCCTCCGGCAAGGTTTCCCGCCAGGACTTCCAGCCCTCGAGATCGTTGGCCGCGAGCGTCTTTCCATATTCGCGGATCGCCGCTTCCCGCTCGGCGGGGGCGACCAGTCCCGCGATGAGGCGAGCTCCTTCCGCCGGATCGCGGTTGGCAAGCTGCGCCGCGCTCATCCCGAGGGCGCGCTGCCGCTCCGCCTCCGGCAAAACCTGGCTCCAAGTCCAGGCCATGCGTGGGTCCGACAAGGCGCGCACGTTCAGCACCTGCTGCATCACGGTGTCCCGCACGTCGGCCTGCGCGGGCTCGCGCAGCCAGCTCTCCACCGCGGCGGGGTCTCGCGCGATCCATTCCCAGGCGAGCGCCAGCGTGGCTCCGCCCAGGTCGCCGCCCTGCCCGCCCTGCCAACGCCGCAGCTCCGCCATCGCGGCGTCCCTCGATTTCGGATCGGCCAGGGCCGCGCCCAGCCAGCGCGCGTCCGTGCGATAATCCCAGGGACGCGTGCTCGCCGTCCACAGGCGCACCGCGTCGAGCGGATTTTCCCGCGCGAGATCGACGAAGACCGCGCGACGCTCCGCCTCGCCCAGGTTCTCGCCCGCGCGCAGGCGATCCAGCAACGCGGGCAGGTTTTCCCGGACGCGCACAAGCTCGATGGTGGAGGCGACCTGGTCCGCGCCCCACCCGCGCGGGATCTCCGCCTTCTCCCCCAGCGCGGTCATCCGGCTCCACAAATAGACGACGGTCGCCGAACCGCCCATCGTGTCGAGCGGCTGCCTGCGGCCGACCGACGCCCAGGCGCCGCGAACCCCCGCGGCGTCCAAACGAGTCAGTTCCCCCAACGCCTCGACGAGACCGACCATGTCCGTGGAGTCGGCGAAGAGGAGCCGGTCCAGCAGCGGCTCGATCGCGATTCGGGCGGTCGCGGGGGAAACATTCGTCATGGGCGCCGGCGCCGAGGCGGAGGCCGCGGCCGCAAGCCGAGGTGACGCGTCCCGCGGCTGAGCGCCGGCCGAGGAGGTGATAGCGCCTCGCAGCGCCCAACCGATGGCGACGCCGCCAAAAGCGATCAAAAGCGGGGGAAGAAAGCGAAGGGACCGGCCGCGGCCGGAGAGTGAAGTGCGAGGGGCTGACTTGGACATCGGGGGGAGGAAATTCAGGGCCGGGGTTGAAAGACGGGGTGTCGCGGGCGCGCGGACTTGCGCAAAGGGGAACGTGCGGCCGCGCCGCGCAGGGCGCGGATCGGCCGCACGTCATCGGATCACGGATACGTTTTGCTCCGCTTCACTTCACGAACTTCCACTGCTGGTTGTAGCTGGAGCCGCTGCCCCAGTTCTCCATCACCGATCCGTCGGCGGTGGCGCCGCCGGTGTCGAGGCACTTGCCGTTGGCGCGATTGGTCAGCTTGAAGTAGCCGCTGTCGGTCTGGGTGATCGTCCACTGCTGGTTGTAGCTGCCGCCGCCGGACCACTGGCCGATCGGCGTGTCGTCGGCGGTGTTGCCGAGCGTGTCGAGGTATTTGCTCCCTGTGACGCACTGGAGCTTGAAGTAGGTGCCGGAGACGATCGTCACGACCCACTTCTGGTTGTTGCTGGCGCTGCTGCCATACTGCTTCACGGACGCGCCGTCGGTGGTGGCGCCGGCGTTGTCGAGATACTTTCCGCTCGCGCGGTTCAGCAGGCGATAGGTGCCCGGGGCGATGCCGATGGTGGGATCGTCGAGGCCCATGTCCTTGCGCATCGCGCCGACCATGCCGATGTTTCGCTCGGGATAGGTGCCCTCGGAATCGTAGTTCCAGCCGTAGGGCCAGAAGTGGTTGGTGTCGGCACCGAGCGTGGCGCTGTCGCCGTCGAAAGCCTTCACGCGGGCGAGGCCGTTCACGCCCGTCCAGCTGTTGCCGGAGCGGTTGTTGTTCCACGCGGTATGACCGCCGCCGATGGCGAGGTAGTGGGCCGTCTCGTGCTGCGCCACGCGGGCGTTGCGCGAGCCGCCGAACTGGATGCGCCAGCCCCAGCTGGCCTGGGCGGTGGGCACGCCGGCGACGTATTCCACCGGGATGTTCGAGCCGTAGTTGGCGTAGGTGTTGTAACGCCCGACGCAGGTGTTCATCGAGGCGGCGATCTCGTCGCGAATGGCGGTGTCGGTCGGGACCGACACCCAATACCAGGTCATCGCGGCCTGGGCGGAAGCCGTGGCGAGGGCCAGGGCGAGGAGGGCAAACAGTTTTCTCATTGGGTAGGGACTGCGGGGTTGGGGGTTGATCCACCGTTGCGGACGTTTCCTCGACGCCTCGGGAAGCCGCCGGGGCGCGTCCGCAAGGTGGGTGTGCGGTGCAGCCTATCCGCAGGCCACGCCGACTTGAATGGGCCAAACCCACTCGCGCATGGTTAAAACCCACGCTCCCCGGAGATTCTCCTAGACCGCTCCGGTCGAAACCCCGCTCGCAAGCCTCGGAGAAGCGCCCGCGCCGCGCTTGTCGCGGAATTCCCGCGGCGGCAATCCGCACCACTTTTTGAACGCGGTCGAAAACGCGAAGGCGTCTCCATAGCCGACGGCTCCCGCGATCACCTCGAGCTTGGCGTCCGTGCCGAGCAGCAACTCCGCCGCCCGGCTCAGGCGCAGAAAGGCGAGTTGTTGCGCCGGGCTGCGCCCAAACTCGCGCTGGCAACGGCGTCGCAAGGCCTCCTCGCAGCAACCCGCCTCCCCGGCGAGGCGCGCGAGCGTCCAGTCCTCCTCCAGCGAAGCGGCCACCCGCTCCCATAACTGACGCATCGAGTCCGCCCCGCGCCAGGGACGCGTGAACCGCAGCACCTGCAAATGGATGAGCGAGCACCACTGCTCCATGCAGGTCAGCTCCGGATCCGGCCGCAGGCATTCGTGGCGCAAGCCCTCGACCGCGTGCAGCAGCGGCATCGGATCGTGCGAGGCCAGCACCGACGCGCCCGGCGAGGACAAGGCGAGCCGGCTCTCGGGCCAGCGGTAGCATACCCACACGAGCTTCCACGGCTCCCGGCCCGTCGCGAAATATCCCGCGACCGAGTTCTGGGGCATCAGCGCCGCCGCGCCCGGACCGAAACTGCGCCATGCCCCGTCGACCAGGATCCGGCCCTCGCCGCCAAAACAGGCGAGCAACTCGAAAGCCCGGGTGCTGCGGCGCGCGAAACGGTAGGGCGCCACCGCCTCCACCACGCCGAGATGCAGCATGTGATGCCGCGCGAGAACAGGACACACCGGCGTCTCCTCCGTCCACAGTTGCGGCGCGGAGTCCGGCCTTCGCACCGCGCGGTGGCTGGTGCGTTCGCCGATGATCGTGATGTCTTCCGACACGGCCGCGGGGGTGAGCGGCGTGCCACCGAACAAGGAACGTGGGGTAAGCATTCCGGCTTCGTGGCTAGGCCAAAAAGCACCGGGCCTCCAATCGCAAAGTCCATACAGCTGGCCGTCGCCCCCGGCGCAGGAGGCCACGGCGATGTTTTTCAGTAAATTTTAACCATCCGCGACAGCCCGATTCCAGAGCTTGGCGCTGCCTCGCGGAAATCCTTACCTCGCAACATGCCCCCCGCCCCGCCCCGCCTTGCTCCGTGCCGCCGCGCGCTGCTGTGCGCCACTTTGCTCGCGTTTTCATCGGTCCACGCCGCCACCGCTCCGACCGTCGCCGAGGCCGCCACGCAAACGGCCGCCTCCGCGACCAAGCCCCTCGGCACCTTGGTGCCGACCATGCTCGCCACGCGTGACGAAACCGCCCTCGCCCGCGCCGAGGCCGCGCTCGCGAAGCTCGATTTCGAGGAGAAAATCGCCCTGCTCGCCGGCAACGGCACCATGTCGCTCGCGGCGCAGCCCAAGATCGGCCTCGTCGACGAATTTTGGTTCAGCGACGGCCCGCACACCGTGCGCCCCGAGCTCGCGCGCAACAGCTTCGACTCCGCCAAGCGCGACGACGACCAGGCCACCGTGCTCCCCACCCTCGTGGCGCTCGCCGCCGCGTGGGACGAGGATCTCGCGCTTCGTTTCGGCGAATTGCTCGGCCGCGAGGCGCGCGACCGCGGCAAGGACCTCCTCCTCGGCCCCGGCGTGAATCTCCTCCGCACGCCCCTCAACGGCCGCAACTACGAATACCTCGGCGAAGACCCCTTCCTCGCCGCGCGCCTCGCCGCCGCCTACGTCCGCGGCGTGCAGTCGCAGGACGTCGGCGCCTGCGTGAAACACTTCGCCGGCAACGAGCAGGAGCTCGAGCGCAGCGGCGTCGACTCCGTGATCGGCGAGCGCGCCCTGCGCGAGCTCTACCTCGTTCCCTTCGAGGCCGCCGTCGTCGAGGGCGGCGCCCTCTCGGTGATGAACGGCTACAACCGGCTCCGCGGCGAATATTGCAGCCACAACGCCTACCTCAACCGCCAGGTGCTCAAGACCGACTGGGGCTTCCCCGGCTTCGTCGTCACCGACTGGGGCAGCCTGCACGACACCGTCGCCGGCGCCCTCGGCGGCCTCGACGTCGAGATGAACGCCGGCGACGCGATCAAGTTCTTCCGCCGCCCTCTCCTCGACGCCGTCCGCGACGGACGCGTGCCCGCCGCCACCATCGACGACATGGCCCGCCGCGTCCTCTACGTCATGGCCAAGATCGGCAAGCTCGGCGACCGTCCGCGCGCCCCCGGCGCCCGCAACACCGCGGAGCATCAGGCCTTCGCCCGCGAGGTCGCCGAGCAGGCCATCGTGTTGCTCAAAAACGAGCGCGACATCCTTCCGCTCGATCGCGCCCGCGTCCGCCGCCTGCTCGTCATCGGCGCCAACGCCGACATCCGCCACCACGGCGGCCACTGGAGCGCCGAGGGCAAGTCCCCCTACGAGACCACTCCGCTGGAGGGCCTCCGCGCTCTCCTCGGCAAGGACGTCGCCATCGAGCACATCCCCGGCCCTTTCGCCGATCGCTACGAGCCCTTGCCCGAATCGGTCATTCAAACCGTGGACCAACGCGACCTCTCCCGCGGCGCCGCGCAGAAGGGTTGGCGCTCCGCCTTCTTCGCGGGCGTCGAGCCCGGCGTCGGAGACCCTGTGGCGAACGGTTTCTCCAAGAAGCTCGATTTCAAGCGCCAGGACCCGCCGAAAGGTTCCGCGCTCAAACCGGGCGATTACTCCGCGCGCTGGCGCGTCGAAATCGAGGCGCCGGAAAGCGGCGAATATGTCTTCGCGCTCACTCACGACAGCCCCGTCCGCCTCAAACTCGACGGCCGCGTCGTGCTCGATGCATGGGCTCTCGCCGCAAACGGAGAACGACTCGACACCGCCGCCGTCACGCTCCAGGCCGGCGAACGCCACCTTCTCGAGGTCGATCACCGTCCCGCCTCCGAAGGCGGACGCCTGCTCTTCGGCTGGCGCCTGCCTTCTCGCCAGCCGCTCACGCCGACGCAACTCGCCGCGCGCACGCGCGAGGCCGACGCCGTGCTCTTTTTCACCGGCGACCGCATGGGCCACGGCCGCGCCCTCGAAGGCGAAGGCGCCGACCGCCCTTCGCTCGCCCTGCCCGAAGGCGACGACGAGGCCATCGCCGCCGTGCTCGCCGCGCGCCCCGACACGGTCGTGATCAACCAAAGCGGCGCCCCCGTCGCGATGCCCTGGCTCGAGCAGGCCGCCACGCTCGTGCAATACTGGTTCTCCGGCATGGAGGGCGGACCCGCCCTCGCCCGCGTCCTCTTCGGCGAAGCCAGCCCCTCCGGCCGGCTTCCCTTCACCATGCCGCGCCGCCTCGAGGACTCTCCCGCCCACGCCCTCGGCAACTACGGACCCGTGCGCGTGAACTACGACGAGGGCGTCTTCATCGGCTACCGTTGGCACGACGCGCGCGACATCGAGCCGCTCTTCCCCTTCGGTCACGGCCTCGGCTACACGAGCTTCGCGATCGGCTCGCCGGAACTCGTCGGCGCCGAACCGAGCCTCGGACGCCCGGTGACGGTTCGCGTCAGAGTCGCCAACACCGGCAAGCGCCCCGGCGCGACGGTCGTGCAACTCTACGTCGGCGACACCGCCGCGAGCGTGCCTCGCCCGCCGCGGGAATTGAAGGGCTTCAAAAAGGTGAAGCTCGAGCCGGGAGAAACCCGCGAGGTGGAGCTCGTCCTCCCGCCACGCGCTTTCGCCTTCTGGGACGAGACCGCCGCCGGCTGGCGGGTCGAGCCCGGCGAATTCACCCTCCAAGCCGGCGCCTCCTCGCGCTCCCTCTCCGCGCCGCTGAAAGTCACCCTCCGCTGATCCGGCCATTCCATGTCACCATACCGTCTTAAACGCCTTACCTTCGTTCTATCCGCATTTTTAGCGCTCCTAGGCGTGCTCGTGATCGGCGGAGTTATTATCGGCGCGATGCAGGCCAACGACGCCACTTCCTCACGCGGCGGAGTTCTCCCGTTGGTGATCGCCGGCTGCGCGCTGATCATCCTCGGCCTCTCGCTTCTCCTCGCAGGTTGCGGCTACATCAAGACCCGCAGCGCCACAAGCGCCGGCGCGGTTTGCACGACATATGGTTACCTCGCCTGGTTCTTTGTCCAAGGCATCGCCTCGGGAACGATCCGGCCGCTGAAGCTGCCCGGCCTGATGGCGGGCCTCACCGTCGCCAACATCCTGCTCTGCATTTGGGCGACCCGACGTCTTCGCGTCATCATTGAGAACGTCCACCGTAACGCGTGATCGAATATCCGGGTTGGACGGTTTGGAAACCCGAGGCGCGACCGACGCCCCGACAGGCGCTTAGCCCCACCACAAGGTCGGGCCGAGGGCGGAAAGACGCGGGACGGACGCGGGCGTAGCGTTGCCGGCGCAAGCCTCCGCCTACGTCATGAATTCCCACTACTTCGTCATCGCCGACCACTCCCGCATCCGCATCTTCACCGAACGTTCAGATCCCGGGCAAATCACGCCCGGGCTGGAGGAAGTCTTCGCCATGGACTTCGCCCAAGGGCGCGTCGGCTACACCGACAACGACACCGACATGGCCGGCCGTTTCCAAGGATCGAGGCAGCAAGGCGCCTCTCCCGGAGCCCCGACCGCCCGAACAGGCATGTCGATCGATGAACGCCTGCCCATGCAGCGCGAGGCCCATCGCCGGGCGGTTTCCGAGATCGCACGGGCGATCGACTCCTTTCTCGAGCTACGCTCCGAAGCCACCTGGGACTTTGCCGCGGGACCCTCGATGCACAACGCCGTGCTGGAGCGTCTCCCCCACTCCGTGCGTTCCCGCCTGCGCAGCTCCTTGTCCAAGGACCTCGTCAAGCAGCCCCTCGCCGACTTGCGGGAACGATTCCTGAGCCTCGTGTAATTCTGCTACAAGGTGGACGAGCTGGTTCCTCCGCGCGTCGGCCTCCACCCGTCGCGCCCGCTCGCACGCCGCGCGCACAGGAACAATCCCGCCCGCCATCGGGTTGCCCGCTCGTTCTGGAGCATCGCCCCCACCGCCATCGGTCCTCGCTCCCCCCGCCTCTCCGTAAGCCCGCCCCATAGCCCTGATCCTCGTCCCCGGCTAACCTCGACTCGCCATGAACCTGCTCCGCAAGTCGCAGTTGCACCGGCTCTCGGCCGCCGACTCCTTTCTTTGGGCCACCGGCATCGAGTACACGTTTATCACCGCCCCCTGGCCCAAGACCGGCCGCACCCTCGATGAATACGAGCTGACCGGCCATTACGACCGCTGGCACGCCGACCTCGGCCTCATGCGCGAACTAGGCGTGCGCGCCGCCCGCTACGGCATCCCTTGGCATCGCATCCAGCCTCGGCGCGACGCTTGGGAATGGGACTTTGTCGACCGCGCCGTCGACCGGCTTCTCGAACTCGGCGTCGAGCCCATCATCGACCTCGTCCACTACGGCCTGCCGTCCTGGATCGAAAACGCCTACCTGCACCCCGACTTCGGCGATTTGATGGCCGACTACGCGACGCGCGTCGCGGAACGTCTGCGCGGACGCGTGCATGCCTACACGCCGCTCAACGAGCCCCGCATCACCGCCTGGTATTGCGGCCGCCTCGGCTGGTGGCCTCCCCACCGCCGCGGTTGGCGCGGCTTCGTGGCCGTCATGCTAGGCGCCTGCCGAGGCATCGTGAAAACCGTCCACGCCCTGCGCGCGGTCGATCCCGACATCCTTTTCGCGCACGTGGACGCGACGGACCTGCACGTCACCAACGCTCCGGAATTCGAGGCCGCGGCCGAGCATCGTCAGGAGCTCGTGTTTCTCGCCCTCGATCTCGTGAGCGGTCGCGTCCGCCCCGGCCACGCGCTTTGGGCCTGGACCTTGCGACAAGGCGCCACCGAAGCCGACCTGCTTTGGTTCCAACAACACGCCGTCGATCTGCCGCTCATCGGAATAAACCTCTACCCGATGTTCACCTCCAAGGTCGCGCGCCGCACCCCCGCGGGCGGCCTGCGCTGGACGATGCCCTACGCCTCGGCCGACATCGTGGAAAAACTCGGCGAGCTCTACTGGATGCGCTACGGCGCCCCGCTTTTCATTTCCGAAACCGCCTCCGTCGGCTCAATCGCGCGGCGCTCCGCCTGGCTCAAAGATTCCGTCGCCGCCGTGCGCAATCTGCGCGCCCGCGGCGTGCCGCTCGTCGGTTACACCTGGTGGCCGCTCTTCGCCTTGGTCACCTGGGCCTACCGCCAAGGCGCGCAACCGCCGGAATTTTATCTGAAGCAAATGGGGCTCTGGGACCTCGACCACGCCTTGGAGCGCGTGCCCACGCCGCTGGTCGGCGAATTCCAGGCGCTCGTCTCCGGCGGCTCCGCCGCCGTCGGCCCGCTCGTCGCCGCCGCGCCCGCGCAGCCCGCCGCGCCCCTCGCCGTCCCGGCATACGCTTTCGCACCGCCGTCGCCCCCGGCCGCGCCACCCGCCGAGCCTTCCCATGAACACGCGAATA
>CBIHRE010000172.1:0-9094 GCA_966212385.1 uncultured Akkermansia sp.
AGTCGGTGATGCCGCTGGTGACGCCAGAGGGGAGTTTGGCATACTGGAAGGACGTCGCGGTGAGGTTGAGGGCGTTGCCAAAGGTGCCTGGGGAGAAGGTCGGGGTGGCGAAGAGCGTGGCGTGGTAAGCGCGGCCGCTGGAGTCGGCGGCGGTGGCGCCGCCGGTCTCATCGAATTTGAGGTGGGCGACCAAGTTGCTCGGGACCGCGGAGACTTCGGCGGAGTCGGGGCCGGTGCCATTGGCGTTGGCGGCGCTGACGACGTAGTAGTAGGTGACGCCGTTGGTGAGGCCCGTGTCGGTGTAGGTCGCGCTCGTGATGCCTTCGGCCACGGTGGCGTAGGGGCCACCGCTGGTGGTCGCACGCTTCACGGTGTAGCTCGTTGCCGCGGGGGGAGCCGTCCAACTCAAGGTGACTTTATTCTGGCCGAGTGTTGCGGTCAGCCCCGTCGGGGCGGCCGGCGGGGCGCTCAGGGTCGTGGCGCTGGCCTCTGCGGAATCGGTGCTCTCACCGCCGCCGTTCACCGCGGAGATGACATAATAATAAGTCGTGCTGCTGAACAGACCGGTATCCGAGTAGCTCGGTGTATTCACACTCAGGGCAACGGTCGTGTAAGGTCCGCCACTGACTGCCGCCCGCTTGATGGTGTAGCTGATCGCGCCGGGGCTGGCCGTCCACGCGAGGTTGATCTGGCTGATGGAAGCCGCCGAGGCGGTCAGGCCGGTCGGAGCGGGAGGTGGCGGCAGCGCTGCGACGGCGATGGCTATCCGCCATTGCTGGCTGTCGGCGCCGCTGTAGGTGGATTGAACGATGCTCGCGCCATCGGCGGTCGAGCCGCCTGCGACGTCGGCGACCAAGCCGCTGTTGGCGGATGTAACGCGGAAGAAGCCGTCGCCGTCGGGGCTAAGCGTCCAAAGCTGGCTGGTGGCTCCGCTCGAAGGTTGGATCACCAGATCGGAGCCCGCGTCGGAGCCGCCGCCGTTGTCGAGGGCCTTGGAGGCGGCGACGTTGGTGGCGCGATACACGCCGGCGCCCTGCCAGGCGAGGGTCCACTGCTGGGTGTCGTCGCCCTCGAAGGTCTGCTGCACGGCCTGAGCGCCATCGGCGTCGCTCGTCACGTCCAGGACCTTGTTGGCGTTGCGGCTGACGAGGCGGTAGGAGCCGTTGGGAACGACACGGCCGGTGTCGGACCAGAGGCCGAGATCACCGACGGCCACGCCGCCCGCGCCGTTGTTGGCGGTGATGTCGAGCCGGTAGTAGCGGTAGGCGGTGGTGTTGCCGAGATCGTAGATGTTCCGCAGCCGGTTGGGGAAGGTCTGGCCGCTCTGGGTGTCCAGCGTGGTCCAGGTGGAACCGTCTTGGGAGCCGAGGAAGGTCCAGTCTTTCGGATCGCGAGCGGCCACGTCGGCGACGTTGATGGTGTAGCGTTTGACGACCTGCGAGTTGCCGGCGCCGAAGTCATATTGGAGCCAGTTGGCCGGCGAGTTGTAGCCATACCATTTGGAGCCGCCGTCGCTGTCGAAGGCCTTGTGCGCGCCTTCCAAGGTGGAGTCGCCGTTGAAGCTCGCCGTCGGGATGCCGCCGAAGGCGAGGTTGACCATCGCTCCGGACACCAAAGAGCCGTAGAACTCGGGCGAATTGCCGCTGGTGCCGGCGGAGTTTTTCGCCCGGACCACATAGTAGTAGGTCGTGCCTGAGATCGGCGTTGTGTCCACGTAGCTGGGCTTGTCGGCGGGCAGGTCGCCGGCGATGACGGTGTAGCCGCCGCCCGAGGTGGTGGAGCGGAGCACGTCATAGGCGGTGGCATCGAAGGAAGGCAGCCAGCGCAGGGTGATCACTTTGCCGGAGCCGGAGGCGAGCAAGGCGGCCGGGGCGGCCGGAGTCGTCACCAAGCCGCCGGAGCCGCCGGTGAAGGCCACGTGGTCGAAGGTGGCGGTGGTGGTGGTCGTCGCCGATCCGCTGGCGATGAACAGGCCGATGTAGAGGGTGGCGGGCAGATTGGCGAAGTAGTTGCTGACATTGGGCGACCAACTGGTGCCATCTTGTGAAGTGTAGCTGGTGAGCAGGAAACCTCTGCGTTCGATTTTGACCCAGTAAGGCATGCCGGGATCAGGCAGGGTGGTCGTCTGCGTGACCCTTCCGGCCCAGCGTTCCGTATCCCCCTTCAGGCGGCTTTGCAGCTGGGTGGGGGTGTTGGGTATCACCGACGTAAAACCGCGCTGCGAAACAGCGGCGGAAAGGTTGTCGCGAATCATCACCCCCGCCTTGGTGGCGCCGTTGATCGATTGGACCGAGGTGACTCGGGCAACAATGGCGCAGTCGCCGCTCATCTGTTTGTAAGCAAACTGGCAGTCGTCATTCGTGTCGCCCCAGACATCGGCTCCGGCGCCGGTCATCGTCCAGACGCCGTTGTCGTAAGAAACGCCGCGGCCTGCGGAGTTATTGCCAAGGGTGGTCAAGGTCAGGCCGGCCGAGGCCAGCGACACCGGCGGGCGAACAATGGGCGCCGGTGGAGTCGCGGTGCTGAAGTCCGCGGTCCGGGCAAACATCCAGTTGTAGGTATCCAGCCACTGCTCTGGGAGTTTTCGGTCGATCCACGGGGTCGGGAGGCCCTTTCGGTTTTTGTAGGCGTTTTGGATGATATAAAGCGCGGCGCGGTTCGCCCCGTAAGGTCCCTCCGCGTTCTCGGTGTAGAGGTAATCCACCGTGCCGTAGTGCACGAAGGGATTGTCGGTCTCGAAGATGTTGCGGCAGTAGTATTCGCCGACGGCCAGGAGCCGGTTGTCCCATTCGGAAAAGAGGTCGATGCCTTGTTTCCAGGCGCATTCGGCGATGAAGGCTTTACCAAGGAGGTCACCGTAGGCGTGGCCCGCGTCACGACCCGTTTCGCCCATTTCTCCGGTATGCAGCGTGTTGGCCAGACCCGAACCCGGATAGGTGCGATACATATCAAGGACGCTGTCGAACTTGGCGGTGTCGTCGCAGAACAACGCGATGGCCATGCCCGCCATCATGTTGAGGGAGCCTTTATTGGCGGGACCGGCGAGGTGCCACGCGTTGGCGGTTGCGGGCCAGTAAACATTCGCAAAGAGGTTTTTCACTGCGGTCGTGTCGGCGGCAGTCCATCCCGGCCAGGTGCCGCGCAGGATGCTGGCGCCGCCGCCGTAAGCCATGGCCAGATCGCCGAGCGCGAGACCGGCCTCGTTGCCGCCCATGGTCGTCTGCGTGTTCGCCCACGCGAGGAGGATGTCGTGCGCTTTTTGGGCGTAGGCGTGGTTGCCGGTGAAATACCACAGGCGCGCATAATTCCAGACGGCGCCCATGTCTCCCGACCAAGCGCCGAGGTTTAGGTTGGGATTGCGAGTGACGGTCGCATACGGCTGTGGCGTGTAATTGGGGTTCCACGTGGCCAGAAGCTGGGCGTAACCGGTCTTCCAAGGCTCCTGATTCAGGTTGGCCTTGATGTAGTCCAGATCCTGGGTGGTCGTCGGAATGCAAGGGTGGACGAAGGCGCGGGCCTGTTCGGAAAGGCCGACAAAGGCGGCGAGCAGGCAGACGGCGCGTGCGATGAGGGCGCGGACAGGGAATGCGATGCGCATGTGGGGGAAAAGGAGGAAACGTCGGATCAGGAATCTGATGCATTAATGCATCTATTTGCCCAATAAGGGGCGGCGCACCTCACAGTGACGACCAAGGGGGCTGGTTACTATGTTAGCCCGATTGACGGAGGTGGCGTCGCCGGCGAGCCGGCGGCGGCGGCGTCTGAGACTTAGCGGGTCACCCTCAGACGGAGAAAACGACGGGGGGTGGCGGAAGACGCCACGGTGTCGGTCACGGTGACCACACGCACGCCTCCCGTGCCGGTCTCGGTCACGTCGCCACTCCAGGTGGTGCCGCCGGCGGCGAGCGTGGCGATGGCGGTCCAGTTGGCCAGGTCGACAGAGGCTTCGACCGTGTAGCCAACCGTGGCGGGATGGAGGCGGTTGAAGGAAAGTGTGAGCGCGTCGTTGACGAGAGCCACGGATGCCGGCGAGCCGCCGGAGATGCCGGGCGTCATACCGGTGGCGTATTTCATGAGAATGGCGATCCCGTCGCCATCCGGCGCGTCCGTATCGGCAAAGCCGGACAGGCCGTGGCTCGCTTTCCAGCTTTCGAAAGGCGTCAGGGGCGTAGAGGTGGCCACCGGGGAGGCGGCGCTTTCGCCGATGGAGTTCACGGCGGTCACGACGTAGTCGTAGGTCATGCCGTTTGCCGCGGTGGTGTCGGTGTAGCTGGTGCCGGTGAGGCCGGAGGCGAGGGGGGCGTAGACGCCGGAGCCGACGAAGGCGCGTTTGACCGTGTAGCTCGCGGCGCCGGTAACGGAGGGCCAGCTCAGGGCGACCTGGCCGTCGCCCGGAGTGGCGGTCAACGAGGCGGGAGCGTCGGGGCTGGTCGAGCCGGTGACGGCGACGTTGCTGAACACGGATGCGCCGAGGGTGCCGTCGCTCACGCTGCACACGACGAGGCCGACACAGACGTTGGTGCCCATGGTGACGTTGGTGCTGCCGAGCGTGGCCCAAGTGATGCCGTCGGCGGACTGGGTGGCGGTGAAGGTGTTGCCGCTGCGGGTGAGGCGAAGCCAGTAGGGGGCTTTTAAGCCGGTCGTGTTGGCCGTGCCGGAGGTGTTGCCGGAGGTGTTGGCACGTTGTTGGAGGGCGGTGCCGTTGATGGGCGATATGTAGGCGATGACCTGGCGGGAGCCGGCGCCGAGGGATTCGCGGATCATGAGGCCGGTTTTGGCCCAGGGGGCGGTGTTTTGCTGGCTCTCGATCTTGGCGGTGATCGAGCCATTTCCGCCGAGGAGCTTGTAAACGTAGCGGAACTCGTCGGCGGTGCCCCAGATGTCGGCGCCGGAGCCTTTCACGAGCAGGTTGCCAGCAGATTGGGTGACGGAACCGGATACGCCCACATCGCCGACATCCTGGGTGAGCCAGGTGGTGACGCCGGCGCGGAGCCCCGGGGCGTAGGCGGAATCGAGGGAGGCGTTGGCCCCCTCACCGGCGACGACCGTGTAGTAATAAGGGGTATCGGTCGCGGCGGTGGTGTCGGTGTAGGCGGTGTCGGTCACGCCGGAAGCGATCACGGCGTAGGGGCCGGCGCTGCCGGTGGCGCGTTTGACCGTGTAGGGGGCGCTGGTCTGGGGGCAGGACCAGGCGAGCGCGATGCCGGAGGCCGTCGAGGTGGCGACGAGGTCGGTGGGCGTGGGGAGCTTGATGATGGAGGCGGGACCGATCTTGAAGCAGACGGAGGTCTGGAACGGCATGGAGGCCGGGCAGGTGATGTTCAGGTCGGTCGCGGTCTGGCTCCAAACGAGCGTGGCGGCGCTGCCGAGGAGTTGCACGGAGGTGATCGGGGCGGCGAGGTTGCCGTCGCCGGTGCCGAGCGAGGGGAGCGCGAGCTGGGCTCCGGCGGCGGGCACGGTCATGCAATAGGCGTAGAGAAAACCGTCCGCGCCCACTGTGTAGCGGAAATCGGAAGTCGTGAAGACCTTGTTCGCCTGGCTATTGCCGAGGGCGCCGGTGGGGAGGAGGTTGGTGCCCTCGCCGTATTTGAGCCAGGCGCGGCTGCCGTAGATGCCGGCGCTGTTGATGTTCATCCAATTTCCGACGGCGGCGAGCTGGGTGACGCTGCCGGGATCGAGGGAGCCGTCGGGGCGAAGAGCGATGTTGATGGCGGCGGCGCCATCGCGGGAGACGCACTCCAGCAGATAGCGGATGACCATGTGCGGGCTGTAGTTGAAACCAGAGGCGTAGAACCAATCGCCGACGGGCACCTCGCCGATCCACGGTTGGTCGGTCTTGATGGCGGAGGGATAGGTGGCCTCGAAGGTGTTTACGACGCCGCGATTGTAGGGGTTGAACTTGACGATGCCGAAGGTGTCGAGGGAGCCGCGGCGCGCGAGCGTGCGGTTGAAATAGTGGGCGAGCACGCGCTGCATGGCGTCGCACTTGTAGCCGGAGCCGCTCTTGTAGCCGCTGAAGGGCTGGGTGGAGTTGCCGTCGGTGTAGATGAAGTCGGGGTCGTAATTTTCGATCACGTCCTCGATGCGGAGCGCCCACCAGGTGGCATACCAATGCGCGTAGTCGAGGTGGTTGGAGAAGATGCCTTGAGTGAGGTTGTAGCCGGTCTGGTCCATCGCGTTGTAGATGCCGGCGTATTCACGGAGGTTGGTGAGGTAGAGCTTGCGCAGGTCGAAGGGCGCGGTGCCCCACCACTGGCCGGCGCCGTTGTAGTTGGTGGTGAGGTTGCCGTCGTAGGGCACGCCGAGCTGGCCTTGGTTGCTGGTCGTGTCGGCGCGGTAGCAGCTCTGCCACCACCACCAGGAGTATTCGTGATGGAAGGTGACGCCGAAGCGCATGTTGGCGGCGCGGAGGGCGGTTTTCCATTCGCCGAGGATGTCGCGATGCGCGCCGAGATTAACGGAGTTCCACGGCTGATATTTGGAATTCCAGTTGTCGTATTGGTCGTGGTGCACGCCCTGGATCATGAGGAAGCGCGCGCCGGCGTTGTGATAGGTTTGGGTGAGCGCGGCGGGATCGAGCGCGGTGGGATTCCAGGTGCGGATGAGGTCCTTGTAACCGGCGGTCGAGGGATGGCCGTAGTCGCGGATGTGGTTGTTGTAGGCGGCCTGGCCTTCGATATACATGCGCCGCGCATACCAATCGCCGCTTTGCCCGGCGGCCTGCGGACCGAAGTGGACCCAGATGCCGAACTTCGCCTGGCGCAACCAAGCGGAATCCCGGGTAGGGTAATTGGCGATGATGGAGGACCAGGTCGGCGAAAAGGGGCCGCTCTCGATGGGGAAGTCCATCTTCACCTCGGCGAAGGTCGCCGGGTTGCCCATCGTGACCGAGCCGAGCGACTGCTGGGCCGGGATCGGGGGGATGGGGTCGAGCGTCGGCAGGTCGAAGCCGAAGAGAGAAAGGGCCGAGAGCAACAGCGCCGCGAACGATGCGGTGGTGGCGAAGCGGACGCGTAGATGACGGATCATGGGCAAGGGGAGGCGGGAGCGCATGAGGGCGCTGTCGCTAGGCGGAAGGCCGGGCGTGGAGCGGCGGCGATTCTGTCGCCGTCGCGTGGATACAGAGCGGGTGGAAGGCGATGCTCGCCACGTTCGTGGGGGCGCCGCCGGCCGTGTGCGATGGTTGTTCGGGGAAAAAAAGCGGCGGGGCGTGATGACGCCCCGCCGCACCGGATGCGGATCGGACGATCAAGCCGACGTGGTGGCGGAGCGGCGGGCCGGGCGGCGGCGGAGGGCTGCCACGCCGAGCATCAACACGCCGGCCAAGGAGGCGTAGGCGGACGGCTCGGGGACCGCGGCGAAGCTCAGCACCCCGGCGTTGCTCAAGGAGGCGATGTAGTTGGCGGTGTCGTAGCCGATGATGGACAGGCCGCCGACCGAACCGGTGCCGCCGATGCTGGTGAACAGGGTGTAGCCGACGATCGTGTAGTTCGCCTCGCTGCCGGAGAAGGCCGCCGCGTCTAGCACGCCGCTGGTGATGCTCATGTTGCCGGTCGTGGACACCGTGTCGCCGATCGAGACCGTCCAGGTGCCGGAGCTCATGGAGAAGTCGGGCGTGCTGACCGAGCCGGCGCCGGCGCCGTTGAGGGTGAGCTTGCCGCCGGCGACCGCGAGATTGCCGGAGAAGGCGACGGAGGCGGCGTTGGTGTTGAGGGTGCCGGAATCGACGGAGGTGGGACCGGTGTAGGCGTAGGAGGCGCCGCCGAAGTTGACCACGCCGGTGGTGGCGGAGCTGTCGATTATGTGAAGGCCGCCGGAGCCGGTGATGGCGTTGTTGATGCCGACGGTGAAGCCGTTGGAATCGATCTTCGAATTGACGGAGGTGGTGGTGACGGAGGAGAGGGCCAGGGCGTTGGTGTTCAACGTGCCGGTGCCGGAACCATTATTTTGGCCCGCTATGGTTGCGGTGGCGGACTGGAGCCAGTCCGTCTGATTGGCGAGGGCCTTGAGCGTGCCGCCGCCGAAGACGAAATTCGCCGTGCCGGTGCCCGCGCCGCTGCTGCCGTCGCGGACGATTTGCCGGTCCGTGGCCAAGGTGCCACCGTTAAGGTTGACGGTTCCGGTCGCACCGTCGCGACCCAGCTCGAACAGGCGGGTATCCGTGCCATTGGTCGTCGTGGCTGTGGTGCCTCGATTGATGGTCGCCGTGCCGGAAGAAATCGTCATCACGCCGATGGCGGTGCCGACGTTATTGCCGAGCACAAAACCGCCGTTGGCACCAACCACCAGGTTGCCTCCGCTGAGGTTGAGATTGGAGGTGCCCGCCGCGTTTTGACCAATGATGGAGTTAGGAGCCCCGATGGCGTTGATGGTCAGCGTGCCGCCCGTGAGATTGAGTGTTTGGGCACCGGCAAGCGTGAGAAATCCGCTGCTGCCTGAGGAGGCGGTCATAGTCAGCGACCCCGCGAGGTTGACCGTTCCGGTGATCGTCAGGGCGGCAGTGGCGACCGAATAAGTGTTCGTTCCGCCAAGCGTCAGGCCTCCGGCTCCGCCGGCGAGGGTCTTGGCTCCATTGCTGAACGTCATGTCGTTGTTGATCGTCTGCAGGCTGGTGCCGCTGTTCGTGATGCCGCCGTTCAGCGTGAAGGCATTGCCGCCGATGGTGAAGGCGCTGGCGCCGCTGTTGAAGGTGATGCCGGCAAAGGTGGCGCCGGTGAGATCGTTGTTCAGCGTGGTGCCGGATGACCCGGCAGCGCCGAATTGGGGGGTGTTGTTGGCCGGGGACACCGAGCCGGTCCAGTTGGACAGGGTGGCAAAGTTGGCGTTGGTGTTGCCGATCCAAAGGTCGTTGGCGGCGTGGGCCGCGGGCGCGGCGGCGAGAGAGAGAGCCGCCATGACGGCAAGCAGCCGGGCCGACGACGATTTTTGCGAGAGGGAGGGGCGGGGGGTGTTAGTTGTGTTCATGTGGGTCCGCGGGAAAAGCGCCGCCCGCCGACAAACCCCGCCACGATTTCTGGAAAAAATCCGTCGGTGGCGGTTCGGCCATCTAACAACCTTCCCGGCAAGCACCTAATGCCAACGGCTGAGTCTAACC
>CBIHRE010000173.1:0-9085 GCA_966212385.1 uncultured Akkermansia sp.
CAGAATGTCACAGCGATTGATATTGCTGAAAAAACTGATCGCGACTCTTATTTCATTGTATTTTGCGGACGGAACAACTCCCTAACCGGACACGCTTTTGTTGCGTGGGGTAAGGAAGTCGAATCCCAGCAAATGTCTTTGCTGGATGGGGCGTTTGGCCTATACCCTAAAAGTAGCAATCCGCCAAATAACCTAGCTAAGATGGTCTTCGGCAAAGTGCCCGGCGAAATCGTGGATGAATTCACAAAGGGAAGCATTACAGCGGACCTCATTCGCTTTGTGGTAGGTGTTGATAAAGAAGTTTACGAAAAAACACTGGCCGCCAAATCGACTTGGGCTGGGCGCGAAGACTACCAGTTAATCGAAAACGACTGTGTCACATTTGCCTCTACTATTGCGCAGATCGCTGGCTTAACCCTCCCGCCCCGAGCTACACTGGATAGGCCATGGGACTACATTGCAAAATTTTCTCCGGCAAATCCCCAATCCAGCTTCATACGAGGTGAATGGCAGAGTTCAGACACGGGGAAGCGATTCAAACTAACCATTAAGGCCACTGAATGCACATGGATTGAACGCAACTCGACGGGCGCGGAATTGGTCCGGACCGTGCCGATTAAAACGCAAGGAAAAGAATATATAATTTATCGCGAAAACGACTCGGAGGTTTTAACATTTCTAGGCTTTCAGCCAACCCTTCGTTCCCAATTACTCTCAAAGGGGGTCAATCCTTCTTTTATCGTGCTAGAGCGCACAGGTCAAAAGACCTTGAAAGGGGCGTGGAACGGCTTGGTGGTGATCAAGGATTCGAATGCTAATCTTAAGGAAATAAAGCAGCCTGGCAGCGTGCCTTCTAAAATTTTTGACTTCATTAGATAATCTTGATTGCAGCGATAGTTAACAACTCGCTTGGAAAATTTACTTTGGCTGCATTTCGGTTATAGCCCCAATTCTCTCGGCGGCCCCCAACCAATGGACACGATTAGTCCACAAGAGGCTGACGTTTCCTCTAGTTACAAATCTAGAAAGAAAAGATGCCCACTATCTGCAGGAATGGAAGCCTACCGCTTATTAGATGAGCGGCATCCAATTCGAATTAAGAGCGGGCCAGCGCCGCCTACCGTGCAGCTTTTGCAGCCACTGTAAGGGCTCTTCTAAACCGGTTTAAAGCCCTCCGCTCAAGACTCGCCGGACTACCATGTCCTGAAGATGCTGCTCGACTGCTCCTCGCATAGGTCGTGCGCCAAGCGTCCTGTGATACCCCACGCGTAGCAAATGCTCAATATCCTCGTCCGAGACCGATAGCTCGTGTCCTAGCGCCCGAAGTCGAGCCTGCTCCTTCGTCGTCATGGGCGCGCATAGTGCCCGCTGGGTCTCAAACGGAAGCCGATTGAAAACGATTTTCTCGGTGATTCGGCCAACCAGCTCAGGTCGCAACCGCTCGTTGACCCGCGCCATCACCGTTCGCTCAATCGAGGCGAAAGGGGCCGATTGCATCCGCATCGCTTCCGCCGCCCCAATGTTGCTCGTGAGCACAACATAAAAGCCATTCAAGTTTTTCCGCTCCCCTGAAGCGAGCGTGATAGCGGCATCGTCCAGAATTTGGAGAAAAAGATCTAGCACCAGCGGATGCGCCTTTTCGATCTCATCGAAAAGCAGCGTCCCCGTCCGTGTTTCAGCAAGTGCGCGGCCCAACAGGCCCTCATCCCCCACTCGTTCCCCAATCAGCTTCTCGACGGAGCCATGCGTTTGATATTCGGACATATCAAAGCGAAGCGGCTTGTTTCCATCGAAGAGATATTCGGTGAAGACGTTGGTTATTTCAGTCTTACCAACCCCTGTGGGCCCGACAAACAAAAAGGACCCTCTCGGCCTCCTCGGGCTCGCCAGCCCAAGTTCGCCACGTTGCAGAACCGAAGAAATTCGGTCGATGACGTGCTCCTGCCCTTTGATCTGCTCCCGCAGATAGCCAGGGAGAGCGCGCAGTTTCTCAACAACAGTTTTCACGTGATTAGCCTCGATACCAAGTAGGCGGCTTTCCATTCGCCGCCACTGGCGGCAGCACCACCCGGCGAAAACCGCCGCCGCAGTGCTGGATTACTGCCTCAAACGTCTTGAGCTTTCGGAGTTCGTGCGGCTCGAAAAAGTATTTCTCTTCCTCCGCATAGGAGCTTGTCCGCCGCCCGCCGGAATACCCGTAGGTCCGCTTGAGCACCTTCCGCTTCCCTATAGTATCCGCCGCCATTTTGGCGGAATCCTCATCAGGAGCCTTGAACATGATGCGATTCGCCATGTTGGCGATAAACACCGTTGTCTTCTCTTGGTCGCCGATGGGCGGAATCAACGACGTGTAGGACTGCGTTGCAGCGACCACCGTGGCGTTTGCTTCGCGAATCACGTCCACCACGTTGTAATCGCTCGTCCCGTCCTCATTGGCCGTGACTATCTTTTGCGCCTCGTCGGCCCAGAGGATAAGCAGGTTGTCCTTGGCCCGCTCGGCGGCGGGTTTGTCGAACCGCATCAGGACATGCGAATAGAACACCAGCTTCATGAGCGTGTGAATATACCTCCGCTCGATCTTGAAACGCTGGGGAATGGAAATGCAGATGACTTTCCCCCGGTCGATGTCGGCGAAGGAGAACGTCGATTTTTCGGTGCAAAAAACCGCCGCGATGTCCGGCGCCGTGAAATGCTTGAGCCGATTCGCCAAGGTGCCGCGCACGCCGCCGAGCTGTTCGGCGGGTTGGGTGGCGATGTGCGTCTCGAAATGACTGACCAAGGCTTTTGCTTCCGGCGTGTCCTTATCTTCTAGCAGGCCCACCACGTCCAAGAGCATTTCATCCGAGGATAGCAGCTCATGCGCGCTATCCAGCGTCACCGGGAAACCGGCGCATTTCAGGGCGCGGAATGCAAAATCCATCTGAATTTCGGCCTGCGTTTTGAAGAACGATTGATCCCCGTTCTGCCCAAGCGACGCCGCCACATCGCAAATATCCTTGGCCTTCGCCGAAAACGGTAGGCGGGAGTCTTCGAGGAAGTTGAAAGTATGCGGAGGCTTCCAGTCTTCCGGCGCGTCGTCCGGCCTGACCTTCAGCAGGATCAAATCCTGTTCGCGGCCTAGGTGACGGAACATTTCCGTAAGGGTTTCCCAATACAGGCCTTTGTCGTCGATGCAGATTCCGCCCCACGTCGGGCAGTTTTTCGACACCTGCCAGAGCATCGAATTGATCGAGGCCAACGTCTTGCCGCTGCCCGTCTCGCCGACGATCAACCAGCCCCGGCAAAAGCTGAACAAGTCCCACGAAAACCCGCCGAGGCGCAGGATCGGCGGAGAGACCGCACGAGTGCCGCGCGTGGCACACCACACCGACCACACGGCGAACCCACCGAAGGCCAACGCCAGCCCGGCGGGCGCGGTGTCGATTCTGGCGACAAACAGCGCCGCGCCCGTGCTCAATCCGGCTATCAAGAAGTGGGCCAACATGCTCAGGGGGGATTGCCCGGACTATACCCGCGCCGCCTCCGGCAGGATTGGACGAACGTGCTTTTTCTCGGGACGAAACGAACACGCCGAGAGCGAACCGCGAGCGGTCAGGCTTCGGGCTCGGTCAGATTTTCCATGGCAATGGGCAATTCATCCACACGCGTCACCGTAATCTTTGCGACCACGGTTTGCCCCGGTTTCGCGTGCCCCTTGTAGTCACGGCTCTTGTCGTGCTCGCGAATGGCGTAGAGCCGCATTTCTCCAATCTCCGGCATGATTCGGTCCAAGTTCCGCCCCTCGACGCAGACGACATGATGAGGAAAGGTGAGGACGATTTTTTCCCGGTCTTCACTCAGATCGTGCCACGCGCAGACCAGCACGGACCACAGGAATGACCACGCCTCGCCTGCGGCCCGATGCACGGTGACGACGGGCGCGGTGCCATTCAGGCGAACAAAGTAATCTTCCGGTGCGCTCCGCTCCGCGCGACGTTCGGCCAAGGCTTGTTGGAGATGGGTCATGGCTGGGTTCCTCGCGGTGGGTTTGGCAGCCTTCTCAATCAGGGCGAAATGCCTCTCCCTGCCCTCGCAACAGGAGTGGGGTGGCGAGAAACGTAATCAAAAATCTCGCGACGCGATACCCGCGAGCCCCGTCGGCCGGCTTCCGTGTGTAGTTCATGTTGTTTCAAAATCTCCCGAAGATCGGACAGGGGGACGCCCATCACTTGGGCGGCTTCCAATAACGAGTAGGTCCGTTCGTTTCGCGGGCACGAGGCCTCGACTTGCGAAGCGTGGGCATGGAACTGAGGTGCTGTTTTCATGCCCCATAATCCCGCACTACGGCGAAACAAAATAGGCCCTGCGTGAGTCACGATGATTGCCCTCATTTTGGGCACGACTCACGGCCGCATCCCTCGGTGCATTCTCTGCGCAACCGAAGCGGATTGCTGCGCCATTGCTTGATGGAAACGCGCACGCTGCGCCGCCGCCATCGCCTCGCGCTGCCGCTTTGCCGTATCGCTCAGTTTGAGCGACATCGCCAGTTCACGGTCGCCGGGATTTTTGAGATTGGCCCGCAAGCCCGCCCGGTCTGGCGTGAAGATCAGGGCGCGCCGCCGCCCGCGTGATATACTCACATACCACTGTTTTTGATTCGTCGCGGCGCGATTGGCAGCATCCGCGAGCAAGACCGTGTCCACCGTTTTGCCCTGTGAAGCGTAAGACGTAACCGCGTAGCCGCGCGTGAAAAGCCGTTGCTCCGGCGAGAGGGTTTTGCGTCCGCCTTTGTCGTCCTCGACCACCAGCCGGGCGTCCGGCTCGATCCGAACCACGGTGACGAGTTCACCGTTGTTCAGACGCGCCCCCTCGGTGGAGCGCCCGTTGAACTTGAGTTGCAGGCGGTCACCCGGCGACAGCTCCAGCTCGACCGGCCGCGTGACCGCCACGCGATCCGCGTAGCGGAAACTGAACTCCGAGCGCCGACCATCTTTCACGAGGACCAAACCATGCTCGTTCGCGCCGGCGACCTCGCAGGAGTCCCCGGCGCGGAATCGACCGTAGCGGCGAAGAAACTGCACCCGCTGGCCGGGCTCATAAAATCGCGCGTCGCGCTTTTGCGCCTCCGTCCAGTCCAAGGCTTCCAAGGCCGTCACCTTTTGCCCCGGCCCGAGCGATCCCGCCGCCGCCAGGCCTTGCCGGATGGCTTCGTTGATGGCGCGGACTTCCTCGCGTGTTTGCGCGACCACCAGCACGTTTTCCTTCCGCGTGCGCGCGGCGAGGTATTCCGCCGCGACCGCCCCGCGCAATTCCTCCGCCGGCAATTCGCGTATCCAACCGAGGGCATCCAGCCGTTCCAGTGAATCCAAAGTTTGGCCCGAAGATGCCTTTTTCACGGCGGCGCGATACGCGCGGATTTCCGCGCGCTCCCGCTTAGTTTTGCCCGCCTTCGGATCTTGCCGCCGGATCTTCCGAATCTCGATGGGCTTTAGGCCGGAGTGCTTTTCTATGGCCTTGAGCGCGTCGGAGGCCGTGACCGCGCCATGCTGGCGAGTGTCGCCGGAGAGGATCAGTCGGCCAGCGTGTTCCCTGGTGAGTCGGATCACGTCCCGCAGCTCGCGCCCGCCAAGCTGGCCCGCTTCATCCACGATCACGACCGCGCCTCGTGGTAACGCGCCCACGGCAAGAGTCCGCGATACGGTTTCCGCCGGGAGGCCATCCCGGCGCAGGTCCTCGACCTGCTGCCGTTGCGGAGCCAAGACTACGACGGGCCGGCCGACTTTCGCCATGCCACGCTCGACTTCCTTGAGCGTGAAACTTTTGCCGGTGCCCGCGCCGCCACGGAACAAGGTGATGAAATCCCGGCTCCCGAAAATTTGCAGGACCGCCGTCGCCTGTTCGCCGTTCAAATCCGGCACCGGTTCAAAGTCCGGGTTGAACGCCCCGAAACGACGGCGCCCGTGCTGCGCGGCCGACACGATTTCCTCTTCGCACGCCAACGCCGCCTCCGAGGTCAGTTTTCGCGAATCCGACTCGCGCAGGTAGTCGCCCGCATCAACCGCGCGCCGAAGCTCGGCGAGGTCCACCGCATGACCGCGACCGCGCACCAGCGCGGCGGACAACAGTTCGTAGTCGGCGACCACGGAGCGCCGTTCAAACAAGTGTTGCTCCGCCCATGCGACCAAAGCCGTAGCGCTTTCCGCTCCCGGCTCCGGCCACGTCGCGGCCGGTCGCAACGCGTTCAGGGCCGCGTGCTCCTCCGGCGTCATTTGTCGGGCCCAAAGCGGGCGCAACAGATCCGCCGTCGCGTCCGCCGTCTTGCGCTTGCGCGCCGTCCGCGCGACCTGCTCGCGCACCGCCTTTTCGTTCGCGTGGAGCCCTTCGGCGGCGATGCGTTTCTCCGCCTCTTCGTTGATCTGGCGATGCCGCTTGGAGAAGCGTTCAACGAGACTTGCGGGCACACCCTTCAACTCAAAATCGCGGGTGTTGATTTCGACGCCGTAGCCGAGTCCGCGAAGGCCCTTCGCCAGTTCGTGGTAGTATAAGTTTTCGACGAACTTTTGCGCCGCATACATGCCCTGAACCTCGACCGCCTTCCACCGGCTTTCCACCGGGTCGAAAGTCGCGTTGAGCACCACGCAATGCGTGTGCAGATGCGGATCGAGTTCCCGGCTGGTATCATGCCGGAAGGCCGCTCCGATCACGTTGCCGGTTTCTCGATCCTTCCGAACACCGCCCTTGCGCACCCGCGACGCCGCGAACTTTTCCAGCTCCGACATGGCCGTCCTTACCGCGCGGTCATGCAGCGCCAAAATGCGGTCATCCTGATAAAGACCGACCACCGAAACGCTCTTCGGCGGACTGATCGTGAAGTCGTAAAACACCCGCCGGTTCGCCCACTCTCCGCCCAGCGCATCCCGCCGCACCGAGTTCAAACGCAGCGTCAGCCTCTCGCCGGTCTTCGGATTCCGGCCCTCGCAGAGCGCGAGGAAGTCCGACTGGGCGACCTCCCCGGACAGCCCCAGCCTAGCCGCTGCCAGGCCGAACCACTCGCCGCGCACCTGAGCCTTTGCCGAGTAGTAGTCGCCTACGCTCAGATGTTCGCGAAAGTAGGACTTCGCGTGCTTCAAATTGAGCTGCGCCTTGGGACTCAGCATCGTCCAAGACGCGACTTGCGCGCGTTTAACTTAGGAAACGCAGCCGCGTTTCTCTTAAGGTAGGACGCCCTACTCCTTACGCTGCCGCGTAACGTTTGAATTTTCGCAAATACGACTCGATCCATGTCGCATTCGCGGGCGTGTAAACCCACGCGCTTGCCGCATTCGCGAAGAGAGAACCGAGGGAGGGCGCTCCCACCTCATGACCTCGCCCGACCTAGGCGAACCACCGCGCCCCCGCTGCGCGTATGCGCGACGGTTCGCCTTTGCGGAGCCGCCACAACGGGCACCCGGCGGACCTGCGGCATCGGGCTATGCTCGCGCGACCGTCCGCCTGCGCGGGCCGCCTCGCGGCGACTCCGCTCCGGCTTCCGGCCATGCTGCGCTCTGCCCGGCCGCAGACTCCGCCCCGGCCAAGGGAGGGCCAACCGCCAGCGGCACCGATGTCCGGAAATGGGGACACCTGCCGTTCCGACCCGCGCCCTGAATCACCACGAACGGCGCTTGATTCACCTGCCGACCAAGCAAGCCACTGCATCCAACTCGTCGCTGCGCTCCTCGCTGGACGCAGACGCTTGCCCGTTGCGGTCACCACCTCGGCACACGCACGAAGACTCGGGCTCGGTCGTCGTCTCGCTGCGCCGTCCGCCTCCGCGGACCTCCTGCGTCGGCACCGCTCCGGCTACCGGCTTGCTCGCCTCCGCCCGTCCCGAGACTTCGCGCGGGCCGATAAGTCCATCTAATCCCACACGGGGGATTATGCCATGCCAGCCTCGTGGACCAGCCGCCAGAAATCGCATTCAGCATCGGCCCGAGCGACCGCGACCGGGTCGAATCGTTCGCCGCCTGATTCGAACCGCCCCTGCAACGCGTAGGCCGTTCGCTCGAAAGGATTCGTCTCGTATCCGCCACTCAGCGCATGACCGAGCGCGTAGCCTAAAATGAAGTTGGTCGGGCCGAGATGGAGCCACTGGGCCACATGCACCAATTCATGGAAGTGCAGCGCCTCGTCGTCGCGGCATTCGGACCGAACAAAATATGTATCCAGATACGTAATACCGGCCGCGTTCATGCGCTCGAAATCCTCGAACCCCGAAAACCCCATCGCCGTGAGCGGCGGCACTGGCACGGACGGCACGACGACCACCTTCGCCGTTTGAAGCAGACCGGAAGGGTAGTAGTCCTTCAGGCGCGAGAAGCCGAACGCCGCGACCGGCCGGGCCAGCCGCGCATGCTGGCTGACGATTCGATACACCCACGATTCCACATCCGGCAGCTTTTCGCGGAGTAGATTTGGGTCCATAAAAGGGTCTGGGACTACCGACACGTAATCAGCGGGCAAAGCCAGAAACGGGCAAGGACGAGCTGCTGCCCTCTGTTTTACCAGCCTACCACGCCCGGCAAGGTAGTGCGCTACGCGCCTCCACCACGACCGCCCGCGCACCAAGCGCGGCCGGCCTTTGCCTGGGCGTGCTGACGGGCCGGGAGATCGGGCAGGCGGAGAGACTCCGGCACGACGCCGGACCCCGGCCATGCGCGATCTCGCGACCTGTCATGAACTCTCAGATTGAACGCGAAATAGCGCTGGAACGACTCCGCGAAATGATCCGCCCGGGAGCGACGATCTACGTCCTACTCCGCCACAAGAACCCGCTCGGCACCGCACGCTGGCTCGAGTTCTACGCGATCCACGACAACGAACTCAAATGCATCACTTGGGACGTAGCCCAAGCGATCAGCGGCACCTACTGCCGGAAACGCGACGCCCTCAAGGTCACGGGGAGCGGACTGGACGCCGGATTTGCCAGCGTCGATCTACTCGGCGACGCACTTTTCGGCACCGGTCGGACCTTGAAGCACAAGTGGCTTTGACCGGCGGACGCGCGCGTCCGAAAGGGCGCGCGCCGGCCCCCCCCGCCCGCCGTGTGCGAACAAATAAAAACAACCGG
>CBIHRE010000174.1:0-9031 GCA_966212385.1 uncultured Akkermansia sp.
TAACCGCCCACGACCACGAATTCCACGTCCCCGCCCGCCAGAAGCTCAAGCAGCCTGGTCGTTTCTTGCACGCATCTCCTCCCCGAGTCGTTTCAACTCCAGCGCCGCCTTGAGCGCCTCATCGTGCTGTCGCGCCCTCTCCTCCGGCGAGAGAGCCAAATTATGGTCGACCAACTCCAGATCGATCCCGGCCTGCACGGCCTCCGCGATGATCTCCTCCGGTGTCTTGGTCATGCCTCACCAGAATTCGAGTTCTACGTGCTCGCAATTCCGTTCTCGGTCAGCGGCCCCGCCCCCCCCCCGGCACTTTCGCCTTCCTTCTCGCCCGCGGCGCCATGATCGGGCTTCATGGCTCGCGGCCTGCTTCCCCTGTCGACCGACTCCATCCGCATCGTCGAGAAACACCGACCGCCTCCGACCGCCATGCCTCTCACCCGCTTCTCGGTTAAACCGCTGCACACCCTCACCCGCCAGCTCGCCGCCGTCGCCATGGGCCGCGCCACGCCCGACCTCGTCATCACAGGCGCCCGCCTGCTCTCCACCTACACCGACCGCATCCACCCCGACCGCGAACTCTGGATCAAAGCCGGCCGCATCGCCTGCGCCAAACCTGCCGGCACCGCCAAAAAACACTTCGCCTCCAGCGCCGGCGCCAAGTTCGCCGTCCACGACGCCGCCGGCGCCATCCTCGCTCCCGGGCTCGTTGACCCGCACGTCCACATCGAGAGCTCGATGATGACCGCCTGCGCCTACGCCGAGGCCGCCCTCCTCAACGGCACCACCACCCTCTTCTGCGACTCCCACGAGATCGGCAACGTCTGCGACGCCGACGGTGTCGAGTGGATGCTCCGCGATGCCCGCCAAGCCCCGCTCAACATCTTCCTCACCGTCCCCAGCACGGTCCCCGCAACCTCGCCCAAATTCGAAACCGCCGGCGGCGATCTGACCCCCGCCAAGATCGGCGCCCTCTTCGACCGCTGGCCCGAAGCCCGCGCCCTCGGCGAGAAAATGGACTTCGTGCAGGTCGCCATAGGTGACAAACGCTCCCACGCCATCCTCGCCGAGGCGCTCAAACGCGGCCGCCCCGTCTGCGGCCACATCTACGGACGCGAATTCGTCGCCGCCGGCGCCGCCTCCGGCATCACCGACACCCACGAGGCCATCGACCGCGATATAGCCGACGACTTCCTCGAAAACGGCGTCTGGGTCTTCCTCCGCGGAGGCAACCCATCCACTCCTTGGCACTCGCTCCCCGAGGCGATCAAAACCGTCACCGAGCTCGGCGCCTCGCCCAAACGGATCTGCGTCTGCACGGACGACCGCGACGCCGACGACCTTTTCCTCTTCGGCATGGACTGGGTCGTCCGCCAGGCCCGCGCCGCCGGCTTCGCGCCCGCCGCCGCCTGGTCCGCCGGCTCCCTCCACCCCGCCACCCGCTACGCCCTCGACGGCGAGATCGGCGGCCTCGGCCCCGGTCGCCGCGCAGACCTCGTCCTCCTCGACGACGACCTCGTCCCCCAGTCCACCTGGTTCGGCGGCGAACTCGTGGTCAAAAACCGCAAGATCACCCCGCTCCTCGACCGCGCCCTCTCCAAGCGCTACGCGTATCCGAAATCTGCTTACGCGACCGTCAAGCTCCCGCCCGCCGCCAAGTCCGCCCCGCTCACTCCCGCGCTCCCCAAGGCCGCGGTCACCGCCAACGTCATCCGCGCCGCCCTCCCCGGCATCATTCTGCACCACGACCGCCTCCGCCTCGAACCCGCCGCGTCGTGGTCCGCCCACTTCGTTGCGCACGGCCTCTGCTTCGTCTCCGTCCTCGAACGCCACGGCAAAACCGGCGCCGTCGCCCACGGCCTGTTGAAAGACTTCGGCCTCCGCTCCGGGGCCGTCGCCAGCACCGTCGGCCACGACGCCCACAACCTCATCGTCGCCGGCACCAACGAGCCCGACATGCGCCTCGCCGTCGAAACTCTCCGCAAACTTCGCGGCGGCGTCTGCGTCGTCGACCAAGGCAAGGTCCTCGCCTCCGTGGCCCTCCCCATCGCCGGACTCCTCAGCGACAAACGCGCCCCCGTCGTCGCCAAAGAGACCACCAAGCTCAAGCAGGCCTGGGCCGCCGCCGGCTGCACCCTCCCCTACATGGGCTTCAACCTCATCCCGCTCTCCGTCATCCCCGCCCTCCGCATCACCGACAAGGGCCTCGTCACCGTGCCGGGCATGGAGCAGCTCCCGCTCTTCGAAAAAGCCTAGGCCCCGCCCGGCGCCGCCTCGCTTCGCCCGCGTCGGCGGCCACAGCCCTCGCCCGCCTGCGGCCATCCCCCTCCAAGCAAACCTGCCTTCAACCGACATCATGACCCACAAGCAACTCAGCCTGCGCCTCGTGGCGCTGATGGCCGCGGCGAGCTCCGCCGGCCACCTTCGCGCCCAGCCCGAGGTCCCGCCGACCGCCGCCGCCGCGTCCGCGGACGAGGTCATCGCCCTCGATCCGCTGGAGGTGAGCGGCGTGCCGATCGAGGAAAATATCATGCCGACCTCGCGCCCCTTCAGCTCGGTTTACGGCACCGACGCCGACATCGCCGACATCCCGCGCAACGTCACCATCATCTCCCGCGAACAGCTCTCCGCGATCAACATCCGCGACGTCCGCGACTTCGCCAAGCTCACCTCCAGCTCCTACACCCGCACCAACTTCGGAGCGCCCGGCAACCCCGACATCCGCGGCCAATACGGCGACGTGTTCCAAAACGGCATGCGCGAGCGCACCACCTCCAACGGCAACGGCCTGCCCATCGACTTCAATGCCGTCGAGTCGGTCAACATCGTCAAAGGCCCCGCCACCGCCGTGCAGGGCGCCTCCGCCTACGTCGGCGGCTTCGTCGACCTCGTCACCAAGCGCCCCTACTTCGACCGCGCCCGCGGCACCGTCTACGGCACCATCGGCAGCTACGACAAATTGAAGTGGGGCGCCGACTTCGGCGCTCCCATCACCGAAAAACTCGCCTACCGCGTCAGCTACTCCGGCGAACACAGCGAGGGCGGCTATTTTCAAGACGACTACAAGAAGACCGAGTCCTTCTACGGCGCGACCACCTGGCGCCCGAACGAGAAATACGAGCTCTTCCTGAACACCCAGTTCAGCTACCTCGAATACGTCGAGAATTTCGGCGTCAACCGCCCCACCCGGCGCTTCATCGACGACGGCCTCTACGCCACCGGCACCAACGTGAACGGCGGCTCCTCCGCCTCCGCCGCCGACCCGCAAAACGCCGCCAATGTCGCCGGCTCCGGCAACGCCGTCGCGTGGGGACCCGAGACGAAGCTCAGCGGTCACTCCCGGCTCATCAAACCCGGCGACAACTCGCTCGGGAAAAACTTCAAGCTCCAAGGCATCCAGACCGTCGCCCTCGCCCCCGACACGAAGCTCGTGAACAACAACCTGTTCACCTACACCAAGCGCGACACCTACAGCTCCTACTACTACCAGGAGTTCATCGATCCCTCCCTCACCTTCGAATCGCGCTGGGAGTATCAAAAGACATTCGACGCCGCCTCGCTCAACGCCGGCGTCGCCGGTCGCTACACGAAGGTCGAGGCCTACAACGACTACTTCTTCGAGCCCGCCGGCGTCTGGGACCTCTCCCAGGACCACCGCTTCATCGACGTCACGCTCTCCAACAACTTCGGCCAGATCCCCGGCTTCCGACTGCCCGTTCCCGGAGAAAACCTCCTCGCCACGCCCGGCACGATCAACGGCGACACCAACGACTCCTATTCCCTCGGCGGCTCCCCCTTCCTCCAAGGCGACTACAAACTCACCGACCGCCTCACCGTCCTCGCCGGCGGCCGCGTCGATTTCCTCCACGTCAGCTCCCGCGATCCGCTCCTCCCTGCCGCGCCCGAGACGAGCTCGACCGTCGGCCTGCCCAACTTGAACGGCAGCCTCGTCTACAAGGTCACGCCCAAGGTCTCTTCGTATTTCACCTACAACTACAGCCGGAACACCGGCGGCGCCGTGGCCAACGGCGGCGGTTTCAGCCCGGGCTCCGACCACGATTCCCTCACGCAGCCGAGCGAGCTTTACGAGATCGGCGCCAAATTTTCCCTCCTCGAGAACAAGCTCTTCCTCGGCCTCGCGCTCTACGACCAGACCCGGGTCGTGAAGCCGCAGAACTCGCCCGCCCAGCCCTATCAGTATCAGGGCGCCGAGCTGGAGCTGAACTACCAGCCGAACAAAAATTTCTACGCCACCTTCTCCTACGGCGTGATCGACGCCGAGGCCGCCTTCGCCGGCTTCGAGGTGCTCAACACCGATATCAACACCGTTTACCCGGAGGTCCGGTCGGCCAACTTCGCACCCGACCTCCGCGTGCAGGGCCTGCCCAAGCACCAGTTCAACGCCCTCGTCGCCTACGCGTTCGACAACGGCTTCGGCGCCTCGCTCAACGGCACCCTCCACAGCGAGATCAACAACAACTGGGCCGGCACCCTCGTCATCCCTTGGCAGTTCGAGATCGACGCCTCCGTCTTCTACAAGATGAAGAGCGGCTGGGAGCTCCGGCTCGCCGTCACCAACCTGACCGACGAGCGCAATCTCGCCCCGCCCAACAGCGTCTATGGCTTGGAATCGATCCTCGTGCTCCCCGGCACCCAGGCCGAGTTCACCGTCGGCTACTCGTTCTGATTCCCCGGCGCATCAAAGGGCCGTCCGCTTCCGAATCCCGGTGGACGGGCGGGTCCCTTGTTGCTCCACCCGTCTCCCGCCCGGCGTCACACCGTCTCGCTCCGGTCACTCTCCAGCAGTCAAGCCGGTGAAAGCCGAGACAACCAGCACACCCAAGATCACCCCCGGAGCGACGACGCATCCTCCCGAGATCAAGGCCACCGGCCACGAATGCGACCGGCCCGACTCGCGGCGGATGATAAACCGGCTCGACACGATGCCCGCCACCAAGGCGATTCCCGCCACGACGCCGGTGAATTCCCACAGGAAAGTCGGGGAAGTCCGGTCAAAATAACCGGCGATCGAGATCTCGCTTAGCCCGAAGACAAAATTGGCCAAGATGGCCGCGGGCAGGACCTTCGCCCACGCCACGCGCAGCCTGAACGCATCGCGCAAAACAAAGTAGGCCAACGCGGCGCCGAAAAACCCGAAGAATAGCGCGCGCAGCGCCATGACAAACAAGGACAGCAGACTCATCGCCGCGCACCGAAGCCATCGGCGCCCACGCAGGCAACTACGGATCAACCAATTCCCTATTATCGCCAAAAAACGGAGACTTGTCTCCCTGTCCCGACAAAACCTCGCCCCGTCGGCGACAAGCCCCTTTCATCCCGCCGGCCGACGGAGCCCCGCGCACCGGCCGTGCCGATCTGCTTCCACGTCTCACGCAACCAGCCGCCTGCTCATGCTTTCCCGCCTCTTCAAACTCGCCGAACACAAGACCACCGTCGGACGTGAGCTCGCCGCCGGACTCACCACCTTCACCGCGATGGCCTACATCCTCGCGGTCAACCCGGCCATCCTGATGAACGGTTTCGGCGCCGACCCCGCCATCGGTTCCGATCCCGCCTCGGCCTCCTTCATCGCCGTCAAGGGCGCCCTCCTCGTCGCCACCGCCGTCAGCGCCGCGCTCGCCACCTTCCTGATGGCGCTGCTCACCAACTACCCGCTCGCCCTCGCCCCCGGCATGGGGATCAACGCCTTCTTCGCCTTCTCCATCTGCCTCGGCGCCGGCGTCCCCTGGCGGCAGGCCCTCGGCATGGTCTTCGTCAACGGCGCGCTCTTTCTCCTGCTCTCGCTCACCGGCGTCCGGGAAAAGCTGATACAAGCCATCCCCTACTCGCTCAAGATAGCCATCACCGCCGGCATCGGCGTCTTCATCGCCTTCATCGGACTCGAAAGCGCCGGCATCGTCGCCGCCCACCCCGAGACGCTCGTCACGCCCGGCAACTTCGCCTCCCCGCCCGTCGCGCTCGCCCTCGCCGGCCTCATCCTCACCGCCGTCCTGTCCGTGCGCAAAGTCCCCGGCGCCATCCTCATCAGCCTGCTGCTCATCACCGTCGCCGGCCTCTTCGTCCCCAACGGCCACGGCGGCAAAGTCACCGCCCTGCCCGCGCAGCTCCTCTCCACGCCGCCCTCCATGGCTCCCGTGTTTCTCAAGCTCGACCTGTCCTTCCTCACCGACCTCTCCGCGCTCTTAAAAGTCCTGCCGCTCATCCTCTCGCTCCTGCTTGTCGACATGTTCGACAACATCGGCTCGCTCATCGGAGTCACCAAGCGCGCCGGCCTGCTCGACAAACAGGGCCGCCTTCCCAAGGCCGGCCGCGCCCTCCTGGCCGATTCGCTCGCCGCGATCCTCAGCTCGATCTGCGGCACCAGCACGGTCGTGAGCTACGTCGAAAGCTCCTCCGGCGTCGAGGCCGGCGGCCGCACCGGGCTCACCGCCATCACCGTCGGCGTGATGATGCTGCTGTCGCTGTTTCTCGCGCCACTCTTCCTCGCCATCCCCGCCGCCGCCACCGCGCCCATCTTGATTCTCGTCGGCGTCTTCATGCTCCAATCCGTGGTGGAGATCGACTTCGGCGACCTGCACGTCGCGATCCCCGCCGCCCTCGTCATCATCGGCATCCCTCTCACCTTCAGCATCGCCGAGGGCATCGGCCTGGGCCTCATCACCGCCGCCTTGCTCGCCCTCCTCGCCGGCAAGCCCCGCTCCCTCCCGGTTCTCGGCTACCTCGTCGCCGCCATTTTCTTCCTGAGTTTCTTCCAACTCCCGCCCTTCCACGTCGCGCATTGATCTCCGCGTCACACCTCCCGTTCCGCGAAAGCTCCCAAAGCCTCGACGCGAATCCCACACCGCAGAGCTGCCCTTTCACCCATTCCGTATTTCTTGATTCCGGCCCCCAGCTCCCTGCTCCTCGCTCCACGCTCTAAATGTCCGCCGCCACCTTCGATCCCACCAGCGCCGTCCCGCCCGAATTCGCCGGCCTCGTCCGCGAGCTCCAGCACGCCACCGGCGCCATCCTGAAGCCCACCGCGCTCGAGGAGCGCCCGCTCTACGGCACCACGCTCTACATCGCCAACTGCGTCCTCGACACTCACTACGGGCTCTTCCGCGCCTACGTTTTCCAGGACATCATCGACAAGCACTACATCGTCGCGCTCGCCCACGGCGACATCAGCACCGCCGCCACCCTCTACACCCGGCTCCACTCCAGTTGCGTCACCTCCGAGACCCTCCGCGGCTGCGATTGCGACTGCGTCCAGCAGCTCGAGGGCGCCTTCAAGGTCATCGCCGAAAAGGGCAACGGCGTCCTCTTCTACCTCCTCCAGGAAGGCCGCGGCGTCGGCTACGTCGGCAAGGCCCGCGACCGCATGCTCGTGCAGGCCTCCCTCGACCAGGTCTCCACCTTCGCCGCCTACGCCGCGATGGGCCTCGAAAAAGACCACCGCAACTACGAGAACATCTCCCACATCTGCTACCTCCTCGGGATAAAGGCGTCCTGGATCGTCCTCACCAACAACCCCGACAAGGTCCAGGCCCTCCGCGATCAAGGCCTCCACGTCGCCGGCACCGAGGCCCTCGAATTCGAGCCCTCTCCTTTCAACCTCGCCTACCTCACGTCGAAAGCCGCCGGCGGCCACATCCTCAAGCGCCCCACCGAGACCACGGTGAAACGCGCCCTCCCGCCCGAGCCCGTCAAACCCTTCCGCCCGCACGCCCTGCCCGAGGCCAAGCGCTTCATCTACTCGGCGAGCTACTTCCTTCCGATGAAGCCGGTGGACAACGACATCCTCCTCACCGAGCTCCAATTTCGAGAACTCTTCGGCAAGGACCGCATCGAGCGCTACATGGCCGGCTCCAATCCCCTCGTGCGCGGCTATCAGGTCATCCGCGACAACCGCTTCTTCGTCACGATCAATCCCGACGCCCTCGCCGCCCACAAAAAGGAAAAGCCCGAGGACCCCATTTTCGACCTGCTCACCACGCCCTACTGGTTTCGCGTCCATGTCTACTACGACATCGTGACCTCGCAGGACTTCGTGGTCCTCACCCACGGCCATCCGCGCATCTACGACATCCCCGTCGTGCGCCTCCACAGCGACTCGCTCTTCAACCGCTTCCCGCTCCGCCACGTCGAAAACCGCGACAAGATGAAGCAATCCGTGAAGCACATCGTCGGCTACGGCGTCGGCGCCATGCTCCTCGTCTACAACGACGGACGCGGCGCCGGCTTCGGCGCCTACGCCGCCGACCGCATGATGACCGAGACCGGCCAGGCCCTCAGCTCCAACGAGGCCTACCGCAAACTCGGGATCGGCTACGACAGCCGCGACTACGACGCCGCCTTCACGCTCCTCAAGCACCACGTCCCGAACGAGAAAATCCAGATGGTGATGAACAGCCCCGGCAGCCTCGTCCGAAAGCCCGAATACGCGGAAGCGCTCAACCGCCAGAAGTTCGACGTCGAGAAGTGGATCTTCCTCGACGACGGCACCGTCGCGGATTGAGACGTGGGCGCGACGACAGGCCCGAGGCGCCCCGTCGACGGCGCGGGTAGGTATCTGCCGCCAATCAACCACCAGCGGCGAGCTCCGCGCTGAGCTCGATATTTGCCGTGGGACTTTGACCTCGGTGCCAGACTCCACGCATAGCCATGGTTGGGATTGCCATGTCTCCGCGACAGCCCGGGAAATCTGAGGTCGAAAAAGCGAGGACCTATCGCCCAAAAGGACTCAGCCTACGGCGTTAGGCATGTTTTTACATAAATCTGCATTATCTTTCGCCAATGGCTGGACACTAGCATATCGGCTGCTAACGGCTCCGTATGCCTCCCTATAAGGATACCGGAGATTTCCCTAGTAAATCCCGCCCCGCTCTCTCGCCGGCTTATCCCTCTTGGTTCTCGCGGCTCCCGCTTCTCCTGCTCTCGGCAACCGCCGTATTCGTTGCCGCCGGTTGCCACTCCACGCTCACCCACCAACAACACTTTGTCGCACAGGATCCGAAAACCGGACAGGTGTCGGTAA
>CBIHRE010000175.1:0-9003 GCA_966212385.1 uncultured Akkermansia sp.
CACTCCGACCCGACCAAGAGCTCCACCGACAAGGCGAACTACGACACCGAGTTCACGCAGCTCAAGTCCCAGCTCACGTCGCTCGCGGCGGAGAAGTTCAACTCGATCAACGTCTTCAACCAGGCGCTCACCACGCAGGTCTCCGAAGACGGCGGTCAGACCGTGAATCTTTCCGCCAAGAACCTCTCCGGCGACGCCGGCGTCACCGCCATCAACGGTGCCTCCTCGCTCTCCGGCGTGACGTTGGACACCATCAAGACCGCCATCGAGGGCGTCGCCACCATGCGCGCCACCAATGGCGCCGAGCAGAGCCGCCTCGGCTTCGCCTCGGAAGTGCTGACCGTCAACAAGGCCAACCTGGAGGCCGCCAACAGCCGCATCGTCGATGTCGACGTGGCCGAGGAGTCCACCCAGCTAGCCCGTTGGAACACCTTGGTCCAGGCCGGCACCGCGATGCTCGCCCAGGCCAACGGATCCGCCCAGACCGCCCTACGACTCCTGTCGTAAGGACCGGATAAAGACGACATCCGACATGGTTCCAGGAGCCCCGTCCGCCTCGGCGGACGGGGTGTCCGTTTTTCGGCGGTGCGCGCGCCGCGGCTTTAGAAACCGGTGCGCGCGCCGATGTTTCCTCCGCCATCCCTCGCCATGGACCGCCCGGTTCCCGATCTCTCCCTCTGCCTCATCGTGCGCGACGAGGCCGCGCGCCTGCCCGCCTGCCTCGCCTCCGTGCGCGAACTCGGCTCGGAGCTGATCGTCGTCGACACCGGCTCGACCGACGGCACGCCCGCGCTTGCCCGCGACGCCGGCGCGCTTGTCCGCGAGATCGCCTGGCCCCACGATTTCAGCGCCGCCCGCAACGCCGCCCTCGCCCTCGCCACGGGGCGCTGGATCCTCGTTCTCGATGCCGACGAGGCGCTCCCGCCCGCGTCGGTGAAGGAGATCCGTCGCATCGTCGCCGGCCCCGCCGATCACGCGTGCTCGCTCATCCAGCGCAACGCCCTCGCCGGCGGCGCCGGCCATGTGTCGGTCCGCATCGTGCGCCTTTTTCCCAATCGCCCCGATGTCCGCTTCGAGCGGCCCATCCACGAGCAGGTCAATACCTCGCTCGAGCGTGCCGGGATAAAAATCCGCGACACCGAGATCGCCTTCGACCACGCCGGCTACGCCGACGCGCGGCTCATGCCCGCCAAGCTCGAGCGCAACCGAGCTCTTATCGAGGCGGCGATCGCCCGCGAACCCGATGGCGACCCCAATCTCCGCTATTTTTACGCTTCGGGCTTTTTCGACGCCGGTGACCATGCCCGCGCGGCCGAGGAATACGCCGCCTGCGCCCGCGCCTCCGACGGCCGCCGCAGGCGTCTCGCCGAGGCCGCGCGCATAAAACAGGCCGAGTGCTTGGTCCGGCTCGGCCGCGGCCAAGAGGCCTTGACGGTTCTCTCGCGCGAGCCCGGCTCGGCCGGCCACCCCTTGGCCTGCGAACTTCAGGCCGGTCTGGCCTTGGCGTCCGGGCGCGTCGCCGAGGCCGCCCGCTGGAGGGAGCGCCTGCTCGGGCTGGCGGATACGGCCTATATGCCGCCGGTCGCCCTTCAGCCGATGAAGGCCGGCGCTCTGCAGTTTTTGGCCGAACACGCGTTTGGTTCCGGCCGGCGGGAGGCCGCCGTGAGGCTCCTCCGCCTCGCCCTCGACGTGGCGGAGGGCCGCCTTATCCCGGGCGCCGCCGTAGGAACCGCCTATGCAAAAGCCCGGGCCGCCTGATCGGGAGTTTTTCGACAGGGCTTCACGGGAAATATCCTTTTTACACGCAAGGCGCTCTCCTTTGCCTAAATTGGGCCTGTTTCTCCACCCAAAGCTCGACAGAGGCCTTTGAATAGGCTTTCAACGCAAGCGAGTTGCCCGCGTCGCTCGGTTGGAGCCGCTTAACCCCCGGCACCCTTTCCCTCTTCAACGCGAGGTTCTCGCGTTCTTACCTACCCGAGTTTCGGTCCGCGTTCGTCACGGTGCGAGCAAAGCAAATGCATAGGGGATGTTATTCGCTTTAAAAACGCCGGGTCGGGCGCGGACCGTCTTCGTTTTGAGGCTGTGGGTGAACTGTGGCGGACTGACCCGCTGAAAGCTCGCGACTGAGACAAGCCGCGCGCCTCTGTCCCACTTCGCGCCCGTGGCTCCCTCTGGCGAGCTGATTCGCGCTTTGGTCCGCCCCGTGCAAATGGGTTCCGTATGAATCCCGAAACCCTCACCCAGATGTCGCGCAGCGCCCTGTCCGAGGCGCAGGCCGTCGCCCGCCGCCACGGTCACACCGAGGTCGATTCGTGGCACCTGTTGCTCGCGTTGCTCGGTCAGGAAAACGGCATCGTGCCCGCCCTCGTCGACAAGGCCGGCCTCACCGTCTCCGCGTTGCAACTCGCCGCCGAGCGCGAGGTCGGGCGCCTGCCGCGCGTTTCCGGCAGCACCGACACCTCGAAGGTCTTCGTCACCCAGGCCGTGAACGACGCCCTCACCCGGGCCGAGGACGAGGCGAAGAAACTCAAGGACGAGTTCGTCTCCACCGAGCACCTTTTCCTTGGCCTCGTCGAGGTCGCCAAACCCGACGCCTTCGCCAAATACCTCAAGTCCTTCGGCCTCGATCGCGCCCGCGTGCTCACCGCGCTGAAGGCCACCCGCGGCAGCCAGCGCGTCACTTCCGACAACCCCGAGGCCACCTACGACGCCCTCGCCAAATACGGCACCGACCTCTGCGCCCAGGCCCGCAAGGGCAAGATGGACCCGGTCATCGGTCGCGACGACGAGATTCGCCGCGCCATCCGCATTCTCTCGCGCAAAACGAAAAACAACCCTGTTCTCATCGGCGAACCCGGCGTCGGCAAAACCGCCATCGTCGAGGGCCTCGCCCAGCGCATCGTGCGCGGCGACGTGCCCGAGGGCCTGAAGGACAAGACCGTCTACGCCCTCGACATGGGCGCGCTCATCGCCGGCGCCAAATACCGCGGCGAATTCGAGGAGCGCCTCAAGGCCGTGCTCGCCGAGGTCAAATCCTCCGACGGCCGCATCCTGCTCTTCATCGACGAGCTCCACACCATCGTCGGCGCCGGCAAGACCGACGGCGCGATGGACGCCGGCAACCTCCTCAAGCCCATGCTCGCCCGTGGCGAGCTCCACTGCATCGGCGCCACCACGCTCGACGAGTATCGCAAATACATCGAGAAGGACGCCGCCCTCGAACGCCGCTTCCAGCCCGTGCAGGTCGATCCGCCCTCCACCGAGGACGCGATCTCCATTCTCCGCGGCCTCAAGGAGCGCTTCGAGCTGCACCACGGCGTGCGCATCCAAGACAACGCCCTCGTCTCCGCCGTCACCCTCTCCGAACGCTACATCTCCGACCGCTTCCTCCCCGACAAGGCCATCGACCTCATCGACGAGGCCTGCGCGCTCATCCGCACCGAGATGGACAGCGCCCCGCAGGAACTCGACGCCCTCCAACGCCGCGTCCTCCAACTCGAAATCGAGCAGGCCGCGCTGAAACTCGAAAAAGACACCGCTTCCAAGACCCGCCTCGACGCGCTCAACAAGGAGCTCGCCGACGCCAAGGAGCAGGCCGCCGGTCTCCGCGCCAAGTGGGACGCCGAGAAAGCCTCCGTCGAACGCGTCCGCAAAGTCCGCGGCGACCTCGACGCCGCCCGCATCGAGCTCGAAAAAGCCGAGCGCGCCTACGACCTCAATAAACTCGCCGAGCTCCGCCACGGCCGCATCCCACAGCTCGAGGCCGAGCTCAAGAAACTCGAGACCGCCTCCGCCCAGACCGAGCTCTTCAAAGAGGAGGTCTCCGCCGAGGAGGTCGCTGGCATCGTCGCCAAGTGGAGCGGCATCCCCGTCACCCGCCTCGTCGAAAGCGAGCGCGAGAAACTCCTGCGTCTTGGCGACACGTTGCACAACCGCGTGATCGGCCAGGACGAAGGCGTGCAACTCGTCAGCGAGGCCATCCTCCGCGCCCGCGCCGGCATAAAGGACCCGCGCCGCCCTGTCGGCAGCTTCCTCTTCCTCGGCCCCACCGGCGTCGGCAAGACCGAGCTCGCGAAGACCCTCGCCGAGACGCTTTTCGACAGCGAGGCCGCGCTCGTGCGCATCGACATGTCCGAATACATGGAGAAGCACGCGGTCGCCCGCCTCATCGGCGCGCCTCCCGGCTACGTCGGCTACGACGAGGGCGGCCAGCTCACCGAGGCCGTGCGCCGCAAGCCCTACGCCGTCGTTCTCTTCGACGAGGTCGAGAAGGCGCACCCGGATGTATTCAACGTGTTGTTACAGGTTCTTGACGACGGCCGCATCACCGACTCGCAGGGCCGCACCGTGGATTTCAAGAACACCGTCATCATCCTCACGTCGAACCTCGGCTCGCGCTATCTGCTGGAGGGCGTCACCGGCGACATGATCCCGGAAAGCGTGCGCGAGAGCGTGATGGTCGAAGTGCGCAAGGCCTTCCGCCCCGAGTTCCTGAACCGCATCGACGAGACCATCCTGTTCAAACCGCTCACGCTCGACGAAATCACGCGCATCGTGGACCTCCTCGTGGCCGACCTGAACAAGCGCCTCGCCGAGCGCCGCGTCACCGTGGAGTTCGACAAGAAAGCGAAGGAGTGGGCCGCCGAGAAGGGCTACGACCCGGTCTTCGGCGCGCGTCCGCTCAAGCGCTTCCTGCAACGCCACGTCGAAACGAAGCTCGCCCGCGCCCTCGTCGCCGGCGAAGTCGCCGACGGCGCGGCTGTGAAGTTCACCGTGAAAGGTGATGAGTTATCGATGAAACCCTAGAGTTTCCTGAAATGGTTGATATATTTTAGGGAAATATCCTAATCCGACCATGAAAATAACGGTCGAATTGGACGAGGCTACCCTCCGGGAGCTGATGGCCGTGACCAAGGAGCGCAAAAAAGGTCCAGCCGTCGCTCAAGCGGTGGAGGAGTTTTTGAAGCGAAAGAAAGCCCGCGAATTTGGCCGCCTGCTCATGGAGGGGGCCTTCGATTATCCGGCCCCGAGCGCGGAAGAAAAGGCGCGTCAGGATTCCTGATTCCGCGCCATGGTCCTCGTCGATTCCTCCGTCTGGATCGAAGCCGCGCGCCGCCAAGGCGACCTTGCGACCAAAGTCGCCCTCCGCGCCCTGCTCGACGAATACGAAGCCGCGTGGTGTTCTCCCGTGAAACTCGAGGTGCTCGGCGGCGCGCGCCGCGAGGAGCGCCGGGCCTTGGAGATGTTTTTCGGCGTGATCCCGTATATCGAGTGCCGCGAGCCCGAGTGGGACGCCGCCAAGGCCCTTGCGTGGCGCGCGCGCGACGCCGGCCACACGCTGCCGTGGAATGATCTGCTCATCTCCGCGACCGCGGCTTCGCGCGGCTGGCGGCTCTTCGGGCGTGACTCGCATTTCGCGACCTTGGCCGGCCTTGGCGGCGCGCCTATCTACGCCCCCGGATACGGTGGGTCGTATCGGCCGGACGGGGCTTAGGCGGGCGCGCGCCAATTTTCGCAAGCGAGTCCCGGCACGCGGCGGAATTCGAAGGTGTTGTCCGTGACGAAGACCGCGCCCAGCGCGATGGCCTGGCCGGCGAGCAGGACGTCGTAAGGGCCGATAGGCTGGGCGTTGGGTTTCAGGGTGGCGAGATGCGCGCGCACGACGCCGGCATGGTAGGCGCAGGCGGAATCGAAGGGCGCCACGCCGGGGAAAAGCGCGGTCAGGCGCAGGATGCGCTCGCGAAAGGCCGGCACGTCGGGGCGCTTGGCGGCGCCGTATTCCAACTCCATCAGCGCGATGGCGGAGAGCCTGCAGGCGGTGATGTGTTGCTCGACCTTGAGCCGGAGCGGGAGGTCTTCGTTTCGGCCGCGCAAGAAGAGCGACCACACGTTGGTGTCGGGCAAATAGACGGTCACGTGGTGTGATCGGGAAAGTCGGGAGCGGAGCCCCAAAGCGAGCGCAACGCCGCCACGCGTTTTGCTTCCTCAATCGGATCGATGAGGATCAGGCCGCCGGCGCCGTTAGGCTCTATGAGGTAGGCCTTGGCCTTGAGCTTCACGGAGCCGGGGATGCGGATCGCCTGCGAGTTTCCGGATTTGAAAACCTTGGCAAGCAGCGGGGCGGGGCCGCCTGCCTTGCCCTTCGATTTGGCGGTGACGGATTTCATGGATATACGGTGTATATACGGACGCCGTCCGTCAAGCCGGCGGCCGGCGCCGAGCGCCGCTCACGAACCCAGCAGCCGCGTCGCTTCCGCCGTGAGCGCGGCGGGGCTGAAGGGCTTGGTGAAGAAGGCCGCCACGCCGAGCTCCTTGGCGCGTGTGCGCACGTCGCCCATGCCTCCTGCGGTGAGCATGATCACCGGCATCGTCGCATGCTTGCCATCGCCATCGACTCGGAGCGCGCGAACGGTCTCGAAGCCGTCACGACCGGGCATGGTCACGTCGATCAGGAGCAGGTCGGCCGAATCGCGGCCCAGCCAGGCGATCGCTTCGTCGCCGCTCGCGGCGGTCACAAGGCGCGCGCCGGTCTTGCGCAGCGTCTGATTGAGCAGGCGGCGCATGAACAGCTCGTCGTCCACGATCAGGATGGTCTTCATGGGGTCGCCGGCGCGCGGCGCTTGAAATGGATGAGCGTGCAGTCGTCGCTCGCCGCGTGCTCTGCGGCGCGGGCCTCGAGCGCGGAAAGAAGCGCACCGGGATTTTCGGCGCCGAGGGCGATCCGGGCGAATCCTTCCGTGCCCAGCTGTTCGCCGCGCTCGTCCTCGGTTTCCAGCGCTCCGTCGGTCATCAGCCAGGCTTTCGCGCCCGGCGGCACGGCATGGCGGGCTTCATCGTAGACTTCCGTCGCGCTCACGCCGATCGGCAGGCCGCCGACATCGTCCCACCATTTGGCGTCCGTTTCCGGCTCCGGCCCGAGCAACAAGGGCGAGCAGTGGCCGGCGTTGGCGAAGCGGGCCGCCTCGCCGCCCGCCTCCAGCCATACGACCTGCGCGGTGATAAACATGTCGATGCTGCCGAGGTCCGTGCAGAGCTGGCGATTCACCCGGGTCAGCAGTTCGCCCGGGCCCGCGCTGGTCGTGGCCAACGAGCGCAGCGCCGTGCGCAACGTGGCCGCCATGAGCGCGGCCGGCACGCCCTTGCCCATCACGTCGGCGATCACGACCAGCCGGGCGCCGTCTTCGCGGTCGATGACATCGAAGAAATCGCCGCCGACCTCGGCCGCCTGCGCGCATACGCCCGCGACTTCCCATGCGGGCTGTTCGGCGATGGTCTGCGGCAGAAGCGCGCGTTGGATTTGCGCGGCGATCTCCAGCTCGCGTTGCGCCTGCTCGCGCGCGCGGCGTTGCGTTTGAAGGTCCGCGTTCGCGCAGGCGATGCCGAGGAAGTCCGCCAGCGTGCGCGCCAGCGCGATCTGGCCGGCGGAAAAGAAACTCGCGGCGCCGACGGCGCGTTTCACCGTGAGCACGCCGCGCAGTTTTCCCTCGAAGGAAAACGGGCACACGAAGGCGCAGCCGCCGGGCGCGTGCAGGGGATCGTCCGGCGGGAGGGCGGCTCGATTTTCCAAGGTCCGCTCGACCCCGACCCTTGCCACCACCGGCTCGATCGCGCCGCCATCTATGTCCAAATCCACGGGGCCGGGCGCGGGGCCGTCGGCCGCCAGCCGGCGAAGCGTGCCCTCCGGCGAGGCGAGCCGCACCCAGGCCGCGTCGGCGCCGACCAGGGGCCGCAACCGGGAGAGGCTTTTGCGGGCCATCGCGCCGAGTTCGCCGGCGGTCGCCAGATCTTCCGACAGGCCGAAGAGCGCCGCGATCGTTTCGTAGGCGTTGCCCAGATCCTCGGTCATCGCCTCAAGCGCGGCTTCGGACGCCGTGATCGTCGCGTCCGCGCTGTAATCGAGCCGACGTCGCAAGCGCAGCGCGTGGCGTCCGCCGGCGTTGCGGTGCTCCACCGCGTCCATCAGCTCCGTGATGAGAAAGCCCCCTCGGCCTCCCTCGGACAGCGGGTCTTCGGGCAACTGGTTCCAAGTCGCCGCCGGTTCATAGCGACCGGGTTCCGATACCTCGAGCTCGAGCTCTCCGTCGCGCCAGCTCCAGGCAAGCCGCGTTGCAAAATCGGTCGAGCCGCCTCCGCCGTGACGGATCGAGTTGGTCAGCGCTTCGGTCACCGCGAGCTCCATTTCCGCCAGCGCCTCGCCGGAGCGCACGCCTCTGGCCTGAAGCCAGTTGCGCAGGCATTCCACCGCCGGGCCGACCTTGGCCAGATCGCGCTCCACGTGCACGCAGGCCCATTCCGTGGGCTGGGGGGCGGCGTGCGGGGTGGTGTCGCTCATGACAGGCGTTTTTTGTGGGCTAAGGCTTTGGCTCACAAGTCTCGCATCACAAAATTCCGCAGGTCGCGCTTGCCCGCGCTACGGCACATGGGTTGCTATTTTCGTATCCTCTCCTCGTGGCTTCCCCCGAAAACGAAACCCAGCTTCTCGACGGTTGCACCTTGGTTCGGGCGTCCGGCCCCCGCCTCGACGCCGCGGCCGCGCCCTTGCTGAAAAACACCGTCATCGATCTCGCGAACGCGGGGCGGCTTCGTGTCGTCCTCAGCCTCGCGCGCATCGAGCAGATCGACAGCTCCGGACTCGGCGCGCTCATCGCCCTGCACAAGACCCTCGAGCCGCCGCGCGGTCGTCTCGTGCTTTGCGAGGTGCCGGCCAAGATCCTGCCCATCCTCAAGCTCACCCGCCTTGATCGCGTCCTGACGCAGGCGCCCGACGTCGAGGCCGCCGCAGCGCTCGCCCGGAGCTCCTGATCTCATGCCCGATCCCGCGATCCAGGCCGCCAAGCGACGTCAGGCTCTCGGCATCGCGGCTTTTCTTTTGGCGGTAACCGTCGGCGTCTCGGTGCTCTACCACCTCGTCCGCGCCGACGCGGTCGCCTACCATCATGCCGAGCGCGCCTTTGCCCGCCATGACTACGCCGCGGCGCTGTCGTATTACGAGAAAGCCCGGGC
>CBIHRE010000176.1:0-8992 GCA_966212385.1 uncultured Akkermansia sp.
GGGAGCTCCTGCGGCAGCGTCGTCACCAGGACGACGTCGCCGTAGACGACCGGGGCGGGGGCGGCGTCGCGGAGGTTTTGCAACATCACGCGGCCGAAGCCGGGCAGGAGGCTATCGTCGTCGTTGATGTAGGTGAACCAGTCCCACTTGAACTTGGCGGCCTGGATGCCGGCGTTGATGGCGCCGTAGATGCCGCCGAGACGGCCGGCGTCGGGGACGACGAGGGCGTGGGGGTAGCGGGCGGCGAGCTCGGCGACCTTGCGGCCGGGGGTGGAGATGACGTGGCGGACGTGGAGCGGCTGGGCCTCGATGGAGGCGACGGTCTGGTCCAGGAAACGCGACTCTCCCAAGGTGGGGGTCACGACGAGAAGGCACTGGGTTTCATTCATGGTCGGTGTCGGGTTGGAGGAAAATGGAGACGCGGGTGGCGTCGTAATCGGGCGAGCCGCCGGAGCCGGGATCGACGGCGAAGTCGAGGAAGCCGCCGGGCGAGAGGACGCACTCGAAGTCGAATTCGCAGGCCGGCTTGCGGGAGCCGCCGATCTGCTCGGTGAAGCGGACGCGTCCGTCGGCGAGGATGTTCACGCCGACGCCGTCGCCCTGTTTGCCGGCGTGGAAACGGGCGCGCACGCGCACGCGGCCGCCGCGCGGGCTGGTCCAGCGGCGCACGGCGGCGACGGGACGGCCTGCCATGACGGCGGGATGCTGCTCCTCGGCGGAGACGGACCAGGGCGTTTCGGGGATGATCCACTCCTCCTTCCAGTCGGTGACGCGATGCTTGTCGGCGGGGGTGAAGACGGCGGCTTCGCCTTCGGCGAGGGTGAGCGTGCCGTAGCTCCATCGGTTGGCGCCTTGGCGGAGGGAAAAGCCGGCGACGGAGCCGAAGACGGGCGCGGCGGCGGTGGCGCGGCCGAGATCGGGCGGCGGCGCGGCGTCGGCGCCGACGAGGAAAAGCGGCGTGCCGGAGAGCGCGATCTTGTCGGGAACGGGTTCGGATTTTCCGTCGATACGAACGAGTCGTTTCGCAGCACCGGGGGAGACGCTGCGCGGAGCGACGGACCATAGCAGGCGGGTGGGCGGAGCGGAGTCGCCGCGTTCGAGGCGGAAGGAATACACGCCCTCGGGGGCGGGTTCGCGGACGAGGGCGCGAGCGCCCTTGAGCTGGGCGAGCAGCGTGGTGAAGGCGCCGTAAGCGGGCTTGGCGGGGTAGCCCTTGTCGGAGCGGAGGAGGCCCAGGCCGACATCGACGCCGTGCTCGCGGAGTTGATACCAGTAGACGCGTTCGACTCCGGCGGAGAGGAGGAGGGCGAAGGCGCGCACGAGGTAGGCGGCTTGCGTCTCCTCGTCGACGCCGGGCGCGGACGAGTCGCCGGGCGGGCGGGCGACCCAGCCGATTTCGGTCACCCAGATCGGGATGGGGCGCTTGGGGCTGCGTCGGGCGAGGATGGATTGGAGACGGGCGATGCCCGGCTCGAGCGTCTCAGGCGGATCGGCTTCGCGGTAGGGGTGGATGGAGAGGGCGTCCATCGAGTCGAGCGCTCCGAGCTCGGCGAGACGTTCGATGTAGGGGAAGGGGACGCCGGCGGTGGAGCCGCCGAGGACGACGAGATCGGGGCGCTCGCGCTTCAGGGCCGCGTAGGCGCGGCGGAGCATCTTGGCGTAGGTCCGGGCGCGGTCCTCGGTGGCGGGGCCCTTGGCGAAGCCGCCGTTGTATTCGTTCCAGATCTCGACGGCCTGGATTTGTTTGCCGTAGTGCCGGACGACCTCGACGCAGTAGCGCGCGTAGGCGTCGAAGCCTTCGTCGGTGTGCGGGGTGAGTCCGCCGTCGTAGTTGCGGTTCTCGAAGGTGAGCGGCACCAACGGGCGGATGTCCTCCTTGCGCAACGCGGCCATGTAGCGCTCGAAACGCGGGGTGAAGACAAAGCGTCCGCGCTCGGTCTCGATGTGGTCCCAGTAGACCTCGTCGCGGACGTGGCGCACGCCGGTGGCGGCGAGGCGCGGGAGAACGTCGAGGTCCCAGCCGTGCGCGAAGTGCGTCATCACGCCGACGCGGTCGGCGAGGTCTTGGGCCGCGAGCGTGGAGCAAGGCGCAAGGAAGAGCCAGGCCGGCGCGAGGACGGCGAACGCGAGAAGCTGGGAACGAGGACGCGACATGAGGGGCGTTTCAGCCGTGGTGGAAATTCGACCAGCGCTCCGGGGTGTCGCGGCGGAGGCGGGCGATGTCGCGGATCGGCTTGGCGGGGACGCCGACCGCGACGTAGTTCGCGGGGATGTCGCGCACGACGACGGCGCCGGCGCCGAGGACCGCGCCCGCGCCGACGGTGACGCCGGCGCAGAGGGTGACGCGGGAGCCGCACCAGACGCCGGGGCCGATGACGACGGGGGCGCAGGCGGGCTGGAGCGTGGCGAGGTCGTGCGTGCCGGCGTTGATCATGAGGCCCGGGGCGGCGAGGAAGTCGTCGCCGATCTCGACGCGGTCGTGGCAGGTGATGTGGGTGCCGCGGTTGAGCGTGACGCGGGCCCCGAGGACGAGGTGTTCGGGCCAGTCGAAGCGCACGCCGGGGGCGAGCCAGATCTCGTCGGAGCGGCACTCGGCGCCCATCCAGCGCAGGGCGGCGGCCTGGAGCGCGCCGACGAGTTTCACGCCGGGGGTGCTGAAGGCCCCGAGGAAGTCGATGAAGAGGGTGAGCAACTGGTCCCGCAGCAGGGCGAGGAGGCGCGACGCGACGCCGAGGATTCGATCGAGGCCGGCGCGTCGCGGGGGATCCTGCCAGAGGCGGGGTTTGGTGGTGGTCGCGGTGAGTGAGCTCATGGCGTGACGGAAACTGCGGCGGTTCCCGGAGAACCGCGGAGGGGCGCGGGCGCCGGGGGCTCCGGAGCGCGCAGGTAGCGACGGGTTTCCACGACGGTGCCGAGGAACCCGAAGGGGAGGAATCCGAGGACGAGGCCGAGGGCGACGCCGGCGGCGCCGAGCGGCTTCACCAGCGCATACATGAGCGCGAGGGCGACGACGGCGCTGACGATGCTGTAGATCGTGGTGCGGCGGATCTCGGAGACCCCGGAAAGCAAAAAGCTGTAGGGTTGCTGGAGCATCACGAGGGCGTTCCAGGCGCAGAGCGCGAGGACGAGCATCCACGTGAGCCCGTCGACCTCGTGGCCCACCCAGAGGCGGATGATCCACGGCGCGCAGATGGCGCCGACGAGCATGGGGGCCACGCAGAAGACGACGGTGGCGCGGAAGGAGCGGTCGAGGGTGCGGCGCATCCAGTCGAACTCGCGGCGCGCCTTGGCCTTCGAGTAGGCGGGCCAGAGCGGAAGCATGAACGCGTTTTGGACGACGCTGAAGAGGTTGTAGAGGCGCTGGAGAAGGTTGAAGGGCGTGACCGCGGCGGCGCCGAGCTGCGTGGAGATGATGATCTGAGGCAGCGTGAAGAGGATGGTATTGAGGACCTGCAAGGCTCCGAAGCAGGCGCCAATGCCGACGAGCTGGCGGACGAGCGCGGGGCGCAGTCGGTAGCGCCAGACGGCGAGCCAGCGCAGCTTGGCGAGCTGGGCGATGAGCAGGACGAGGTTGGCGAGGAAGAGCGAACCCTGGCCCGCGACCACGATGGCGACGAGGCCCCAGCCGAGGCGGCAGGCGACGGCGACCGCGACGAGGGAGACCACGCTGCCGCCGGCCTGGGCAAGGTTGCAGGCCCAGCCCTGCTGGCGCGCGTAGGCGAGGCGTTGCGCGAGGCCGAGGGGGAAGCCGGCGCAGAAGGACAAGGCGGCGACGAGCGCGGCGGTGCGCGCGGAGGAGACGACCGCGGGATCGCGGAGATCGAAGAGCCGCGCGTGATCGAGGCGAAGATTGATCAGGTGGCAGACGAGGGCGAGGACGAGGCCGACCGCGCAGAGAAAGAGGAAGGCGCTGCCGAAAAAGGAACGGGCCTGGGCGCGGTCGCGGCGGCTGTCGTGGGCGAAGAGCTCCGCGAGCCGGTTCTGGACGCCGATGCCGAGGCCGAAGTCGGCGAAGATCACGAGGCCGGAGAGGGTGACGAAGGTCATCCAGAGCCCGAAGGCCTCGGCGCCGAGGGATTTCACCACGATGGGGACCTGGAGAAGCTGGCAGGCGACGCCGATGACGCGCGAGACGATCGAGGTGATGAAGAACATCGCGAGCGCGCGAGGCGGACGGTCGCCGAGGCGGGCGCGGAGTTTCTCGGGAAGGAGGCGGAGGAGCGCGTTCATGCGCGTGCCTCCAAGGGCGGGCCGAGCGGGTCGGGCGAAGGAGCGGGGGCCGGAGACGTGGTGGACATGAGAGCGGAGCGATCGCTTTCCCGGTGGACGAGGACCACGAGGACCGCGGCGAGCGCGATGCCGACCCGGTGCGCGCCCGAGAAGGGGCTCAGGAAGACGTTGAAGAGACCGAGCGTGAGCACGAAGTGCCGCAGGGCGGAGAGCGGCTCCCAGGCGCGGACGATCACCTGCTCTCGCAGGGCCCAGACGAGACCGATGGCGTAGGGGATGAAGAAGGACGCGCCGAAGAGACCGCCCTCGGCGAGGGTGACGAGGAGCTGGGAATGCAGCGTGACGCCCTCTTCCTCGTCGTTGGAGCCGGCGAAGCCGCCCACGCCGGCAAGTCGCGCGCGCTCCTCGCGGATGACCATGAAGTTGTCCATCACGTCGGTGCGGCTGAACCAGGAGCCGTGTCCGAGCAGGGGGGAATCGCGGAACGCCTCGAGGGCGGCGAGGACCATGGAGCTACGTTCCACGTCGGAGCGGGTGGCGCGCTGGCCCTCGCGGTCGGAGCGGGTGTGGGCGTAGATGACGCCGACGAGGAGGAGGGCGCAGGCGAGGCCGGCCGGGGCGATCCAGGCGCGCGCCGCGCGCGGAAACGCCTGCACGCAGAGGAGCGCGGAAACGACGAGGCAGAGCATGCCCAGGCTTCGAAAATCGAGCAGGAAATGGAGGACGCCCAGGCTGGCGGCGGCGGCGGCGGAAGCGAGGAGGCCGACGCGGCCGGCGACGAGAAGGACGCCGACGGTGACGGGGAGCGCGTAGCCGAATTTCCAGTAGTCGCCGAAGAGGGCGCCCTGATGCAGGACTTTTAGCACCTCCCCGAGCTGGATGCCGACGAAAAGGACGACGAAGTTCAGGGCGGAGCAACCGACGAGGTAGGCGACGGCGGCGAGGTCGATCGCGAGAAAAACCATGCGCGCCCAGCCGCGGATGAAATCGTGCGGGTCGCTGCCGCGGCAGACGTCGGAGACGACGTAGGCGACGAGGGCGAGGGCCTGGCAGACGAGGAGGCCGAGAAAGACGGGGTCGCGGGCGAGCGTTCCGGGCCAGGAGTGGGAGAGCGCCACGATGAGAAAGGCCCAGCCGGCGGCCGCGAAGAGGACGAGCTCGCCGACGGGCATTTCTCCGCCGAGCGACACGGTGAAGGGGGTGAGCAGGCCCGCGACCAACGAAAGCAGGATCGAGGGCCTGAGCAACGGAGCGAGCCGGCTGGCGAGAGCGGAGACGGGCTCCGGCGGGCTCCCGGAGGGCGGGATCCCGCGGGAAGGGAGAGCGGTGGCGAGGGCGGACGGCATCGCGCTCAGGCCCAGGCCTCCTTGGCGGAGAAAAATTCCCGGCCGGCGACGTGGGCCGTGGCGGCGAGGCGGGAATTGTAGGCGGCGCGAGGGGCGGGCGCCAGGCCGCGCTCCTGGACGATGTCGACGAACTTCCGGCAGAAGTTGCTCCAGTTGTAGTGGCGGGCGAAGGCCTCGAAGGACTGGGCGCAGAGCCGCTCGTAATGGGACGCGTTGGCGAAGACCGAGGCGATGAGATCGGCGTAGGCGGGACCGTCGGCGTCGAGCGGGAGGAGGTGGCCGTTGTATCCGTCTTTCACGACGCCGCAGATGCCGCCGGTGTCGGTGCTGATGGCGGGGACGCCGTAGGCGTTGGCCTCGGCGAAGGTCATGCCGTAGCACTCGGCGCGGGAGGGCACGAAGACGAAGTGGGCCTGGGTGAAGAGTTCGTGGAGCCTGGCCATGTCGCCGGCGACGCGCGGACTGAGGAGCCCGTGGCCGTGGAGCCAGGGGAGGTTGCGGTGGCGGGCGGGGATGGGGCAGCCGACGATGTCGACGCGGACCTTGTGGCCGAGCTTGGCGAGGCAGTAGGCGGCGTGGACGAGGATGTCGCCGCCCTTTCGTTCCCAGTGGCGGCCGACGAAGAGGAGGCGGAGCTGGTCGCGCGGGCGGGCCTCGATCCAGGAGCGGACCTCGGGCCAGGTGTTGTCCTGGCCGATGTTGGCGCCGAAGGGGATGACTACGACCTTGGCGGGGTCGGCGCCGTAGTCGTTGATGGCGGACTTGGCGGCCCACTCGGCGGCGTAGATGCAGAGGGAGGCCTTGGCGATGGCGGCGGCCTCCTGCTCGTGGCCCATGCGGAGGTATTCGGGCGAGAGGCGGGTGAAGTCCCAGTAGTAATCCACCATGTTGGCGAAGGTGGCGTCGGAGGCGAAGGCGATGGGACGGTCGGTGCGAAGGGATCCGACGATCTCGGAGCCGGGGGTGTAGACGAGGTCGAAGTCCTCGTCGGCGGTGCGGGCCTCGAACTCGGCGGCGGCGGCCTCGAGGAAGGCGGGCTCGCGGTCGGTGCGGTAGCGCTGGCCGACGAGGCGAGCGGCGATTTTTTTCGTGACCGCGCGGCGGGGCCGGGCGGCGAGCGGGAAGACCGGGATGATATTCGCACCGAGACGCTGAAGGCCCGCGAGCGAGGAGGCGGGGAGACCGGACTGGACGGCGGGATTGGCGGCGTCGTGGTGGAAGACGTAGGCGTTTTTCCTGGAGGAAGCAGGGAGGCGGCGCGGCGTGGCGCGCCGAGGCGGCGGGGCCGGTTTTGGGAGACGGCGATGGAGATAAGCTGTCGCGGAAACGCGGATACGGAGGCGATCAGCAGGCGTTTTTCCGGGTAAGGAGGGTGCGGAAGAGGATCTGGATATCGAGGGCGAGGCTCCACGACTCGATGTAGTGGAGGTCGCAGCGGATGCGTTCGCGCAGGTCGGTGTCGCCGCGGAAGCCGTTGATCTGGGCCCAGCCGGTGATGCCCGGCTTCACCGAGTGGCGGGCGTTGTAGTGGGGGATGGCCTCCTTGAAATCGACGATGAGCTCGGGGCGCTCGGGGCGCGGGCCGACGAGGCTCATGTCGCCTTTGACGACGTTCCAAAACTGCGGGAGCTCGTCGATGTTCATGCGGCGCATGAAGGAGCCGATGCGGAGGCGGCGCGGATCGTTCTTGGTGCTCCAGCCGGCCTTGCCGGAGGCCTCGGCGTCGAGGCGCATGCTGCGGATCTTGATGATCTTGAAGTGGCGTCCGTCGCGACCGAGGCGCGTCTGGGTGTAGAAAATGGGGCCGGGGCTCTCGCGATACACGAGGTAGCCGAAGAACGCGATTATCGGCGCGCTGAGGATGAGGCCGACGATGCCGCCGACGAGATCCAGGGCCTCCTTGGCGGCGAGGTTGAAGGGATTGTCGAGCGGGAGGCGCGAGAGGCCGAGGACGGGGACTCCGCTCATGGTCTCGAGGTGGAGACCGGAGAGGAGGATCTGGAAGCAGTTGGGGATGATCTTGAACTCCACCATCTCTTTCTCGCAGAGGTTCACCAGGCCGAGGGTTTCGCCGGCGGGCACGCTCATGTCGGCCATGACGACGAGATCGACGGAGTGGTGCTCGAGGATGTCGCGGAGCTGGTGATAATCGCCGAGGCGCCGGATGCGGGCGGGCGGGAGCGTGGTGTAGCGGCCCGCGGGCGAGGGAATGCAGCCGACGATCTCGTAGAAGGGGTCGCGCCGGGAGGTGACGGTGTTGATGAACGAGGCGGCGGGATCGGACCAGCCGACGAAGAGGACGCGGCGATGGAGCTGCTCGCGCTCGGCGGAGCGGGCGACGTAGCGATTGAGGACGGCGCGCCAGCCGAGGAGGGCGCCGGAGGCGGTGGCGGCGCCGAGAAAGACATAGACTCGGGACACGTCGTTGTCGGGGCGGAGCAAGGCGGCCAAGGCGAAGTGGGCGAGGAGCCAGGCGCCGGCGGCCTTGAGGATGACGCCGCCGCTCTGCCGGAGCCGGAGAGTCTGGGCCGAGCCGTAGAGATCAAAACCGGCGAGGAGGATGAGGTAGAGGATGGAGCCGAAGACGACGTGGCGGGCGTAGTCGGTCCACGGGATCTGGGCGCTGACGGCGCTGCCGATCTGGTTGAGCGGGGTCGCGAAGCGGAGCCAGCTTGCGAAGGCGAGGCCGAGGATGACGGCGAGGGCGTCGCCGAAAAACGAGGTGACCAGCAATTCGCGAAGGCGACCGCGGGAATCGGCGACGGGCGCCGGAGCGAGCGTCGAGGGAATCGCGGCGTGGGTGGGTGCGGCGTGAGCGTTCATTGGCGGGAGGAGGGCGGGCGGTGGGGCCGGAGGGCCGGTGGATGGAAGGCGAGGCGGTGGACCGAGGGATGGCGGCCGGTCAGGCGGGGCCGGGGGAAGGAATGGCGACGGCGGAGGCGGTCTCGCGGACGTATTCTTCGCCGTGCGAGTAGTAGTCGTAGCGGGCGGCGCGGCCGGGCTTGATCTGGTTGAGCACCAGGCCGGTGGGTTGGCGGCCGAGCAGGACGCAGGCGCGGCGGACGAGCCGGCGGGGCGTGCGCCCGGCGTGGACGACGAGGCAGACGGCGTCGACGTGGGGCGCCATGGTGGCGGTGTCGCCGACGGCGGTGAGAGGCGCGGTGTCGACGATGACGCGATCGAAGACGGTGAGCGCGAGCTCGAGGAGGGTCTTGAAATCCGCGCCCGAGAGGTCCTCGGCGTTGCGGGCGGATCCGCGAAGGTCGCCCACGACGAAGAGGTTTTTCATGTGCGTGGGCTGGATCGCGTCGGCGAAGCGGGCGGGATGGCGCAGGCAGTCGGAGAGGCCGGGGCCGCGGGAGCCGCCAGAGGCGAGGCGGGCGCGCTGGCCCGGGCGGCGGAGGTCGGCGTCGATC
>CBIHRE010000177.1:0-8982 GCA_966212385.1 uncultured Akkermansia sp.
GCTTCGAAGCCGTGCGTCCGCAGTTGGGGGATGTCACCCTCGCCGTCCTCTCCTCGCTCACCCTTTCCGACCTCGAGGAGGCCGGCTCGAAAAACCTCATCCGCGAACGGCTCCTCGCCGCCTACAACCAGGCGCTCGGTTCCCGGGTCGTGGACAACCTCTACTTCTCCGAATTCGTGGTGCAGTGACCGCCATGCCCGACGCGAACGACAATTCCCCCGGGGGCATCCTCGATCAAAACGAGATCGACCAGCTTCTCGCGCAGGCCGCCACCGAGACGCGGCCGCCCGTCCTCCGTCACGACGGCTCGCGCGACGAGAACGCCGATCCCTCCCGCGTCGAGACCTACGATTTTCGCAACCCCGCCTTCCTCACGGAGGTCGAGCTGCGCCGCCTCCGCATCCTGCACGAGGACTTCATCCGTTACCTTGCCGCCCGCCTCTCGATGTTCCTGCGCATGGAGTGCGGCCTGAAGATGGCGCGCCTCCAGACCCAGGCCTACGCCAAGTTCACCGAGGGTCTCTCCACCCCGACGCACATCTGCCTCTTCAAGGCCGATCCGCTGCTCGGCGTGGGCGTCCTCGATATCAATCCGCGTCTCGCCCTCACCCTCGTGGACCGCCTCCTCGGCGGCCGCGGCCACTCGATCAAGGCCGAGCGCTACCTCACCGAGATCGAGATCGCCCTCCTCGAGGACGTCGTTCGCATCATCCTCGAGGAGTGGTGTGCCCAGTGGCGTGAGGACCAGGAACTCCATCCCCAGATCATCGGCCACGAGAACAACGGACGCTTTCTGCAAACCTCGCCGCGCGACGCCGTCGTGCTCGCCCTCGCGATCGAGGTCAGCTTCGGCGACTGCTCCGAGCAGATCCAGATCGGTCTCCCGTATTACACCATCGAGCCGCTCGTGAAGGCGCTCCAGCAGCGCCGCCAGAAGGACGCGCTTCCGGCCAATCCCCCCGCCCGCGCCGAATGGCGCGATGTCTACGAACACGTCCGCATCCCCGTTCGCGCCGAGTGGGATCTCGCCGACATGCCCCTCCGCGAGGTCGCCGCCCTCCGCGTCGGCGACGTGCTCGAGCTGCCCGTCGACATCATCGACCGCACTCGCCTGCTCCTCAGCGGCACGCCGAAATTCGTCGGGACCGTCGGCCTCGAAGGCGACGCCGTCGCCGTCCGCCTCGGTCGCAAGCTCAACCCCGCCGAGGACGAGCGCGCCTGAGTCCGCTTTCTCCGTTCAGCCCTTTTCCCTCAACACGTCCGCGCTCCCTTTTCCCATGGACTCCGCATCTCTCGATCTCGTTCTCGACGTCAAAGTAAAGGTCACCGTGCAGCTCGGCTCCTGCATGCTGCCGATGCGCGAGGTCCTCGCGCTCACGCCCGGTTCGGTCATCCAGCTCCAGCACCGCGCCTCCGAGCCCGTCGGCCTCTACGTCAACGACAAGCTCGTCGCCTACGGCGAGGTCGTCGTCGTCGAGGAAAACTTCGGTATCAAGATCACCGAGCTCGTCTCGAAGACCGCGTGAACGCCTGCCGCTCCCATTTTCCGCCTTCGGTTCGCGGCCTGCTCCGCCGCCGTCCCCTTTCCAGCGTAACCCGCTGGCTGCTCGTGGTAGTCGGCTGCGTCGTATTGGAGACGGCGCAGCCGATGAACGCGGCCGAACCCGCGCCCTCCGCGCCGGCCCCCGCGTCATCCTCCTCTTCCTCCGCGCCGCTCGACGGAGACCGCATTCTTTATCCCTCCGACTCCCGCTCGTCCGCGAACTCGACGGATGGAAAATCCACCTCCGGCGTCGGCCCCGTCTGGGCTTTCGTCCTCGTGGTCGGCCTCGGCGCCGGCGCCTTCTGGGCCTGGCGGCGTCGCAATCCCGTCGCGGCCGTCCGCCGCCGCGGCGGCATCGTCATCGAAGACACCCGCGCCCTCGGCAACCGCCAGTTTCTCGTCGTCGCCGGCGTCGACGGCCGCCGCTTCCTGCTCGGCGTGGCCCCGGGCAACATCCGCATGCTCTCGCGGCTCGATACCGAGGCCGAACTGGAGACCGACGACCATGGCGCCGACTGATTTCCTGCGCCGCCTCGGGCTCCTGCTCGCCCTTTGCCTCGCGCCGCTCGCGCTCCACGCGCAGACCGCGGCCCCGCTCGATCCCGCCGCGCCGCTCCCGCCTCCGGCCGCTCCCTTGCCGGTCCTCGCATTGACCGACGATCCCGCCCTTGCCGCGCCGCCCGCGCCCGGAGCCGATCCGCTCGCGCCCGCCGCCGCGGCGGCACCTTCACAACCCTGGCGCCTCAACATCGACCTCAACGGCGGCGGCCAGGCGGGCTCCGCCAGCGTCGGCCTGCAGATCGTGGTCGTGATGACGCTCCTCAGCGTCGCGCCTTCGCTGCTGCTGCTCATGACCTCGTTCACGCGCATCGTGATCGTGCTCGGCTTCGTGCGCACCGCGATCGGTGTCCCCAGCGCGCCGTCCAACCAGATCGTCATCGGCCTCTCGCTCTTCCTCACGCTCTTCATCATGGGTCCCGTCCTGGAGCGCTCCTACGACGCCGGCCTGCGCCCCTACTTCGACGGCAAGGTCAACACCACCGAGGCGCTCGACGCCGCCTCGAAGCCGCTTCGCGAATACATGCTCCAGCAGACGCGCACGCGCGACCTCGAGTTTTTCCTCCAGCTCGGCCGCTTCCCGCCCACCCGCGTGGCTGATCTGCCCCTGCGCGTCGTGGTGCCGGCCTATGTCATCAGCGAGCTGCAGACCGCGTTCCAGATGGGTTTTCTCATCTTCCTGCCCTTCCTCGTCATCGACCTGCTCGTGTCCTCGGTGCTCATGTCGCTCGGCATGATGATGATGCCCCCGGCGATCATCTCCCTGCCTTTTAAGCTCCTTCTCTTCGTCCTCGTCGACGGCTGGCACCTCGTGGTCCGCAGCCTCGTCGAGAGTTTCCACATGTGAGCGCCGCCCGCGCCTGGTTTCTGGACCCCTTGCTCCCCGCTCCACGCTCCTTGCTCAAATGAACGCCGAGGCCGCCATCGATATTTTCAAGACCCTCGTCACCTTCGCGCTCTTCCTCATGGCGCCTTTTCTTGGCGTCATCCTGCTCGTCGGGCTGGTGACCAGCCTCCTGCAATCGATCACGAGCATCCAGGAACAGACGCTGACCTTCGTGCCCAAACTCGTCGCCTGCGCGGGCCTCCTGCTCGTGCTCGCGCCCTGGGTCCTGCGTATGCTGGGCGAGTTCACCGTCCAGAGCATTTCCCGAATGGCCACGATGGGGCCTTGAGCCCGCGTCGCGTCACCGCGCGCTCGACCGGCCATGAATTCCTGGGAACCCGCGCTGCTCGCCGTGATGGGCTCCTTGCGCGCGGTCGGCGTGGTCGCCGCCCTGCCGACGCTCGGCGGACGCGCCTTGCCCGCGGTGGTGCGCATCTCGCTCGCCGTCTCGATGGGCGCGCTGCTCGCCGGCGTGGCTCCCGCCTCGCCCGCGCCGCCTCCTTCGACGATGGGCGATCTCGGGCTCGCCTCGTTGCAGGAGTTGTTGCTCGGGCTCGCGATGGGGCTCGTCGTCCGCGCTCTGCTCTCCGCGGCCGAATGGGCGGGACGCCTCATCGCCGGCGAAGTGGGCGTCGTGGCCGCGCCGGGTTTTGACGCCCCCGTGCCGTCGCAAGAGCCGCTGCCGACTTTCATCGGCATGTTCGCCGGGCTGATGTTTTTCCTGCTCCACGCGCACGAGGGCGTGCTCGCGGCCTACGCGCGCAGCTTCGACATCGCGCCGGCCGGCACCGGGCGCCTTTCCGGCGCGGCCGCCGAGACGCTCATCGGGGCGGTCGTGGCCCTGCTCGGTCTGGCGCTGCGAATGGCGGCGCCCTTCATCGCGCTGAACTTCGTGATCACCGCCGGCTTTTCGATCCTCGGTCGCGCGGTGCCAAAGATGAACGTCTTCATCGTCAGCATCGCCCTGCGCTCGATCATGGGCTTCAGCCTGCTCGCCGGCGCGGGCGCGCTTTTCGCCAGTTACCTTTCGGGCGAATTCGAGCGCCTGCCTTGGCGCCTGCTCGAACTGGTCGGCGGCCGCTGACCCGGACGGCGTCGTAACAACCGACCACGTTCTGGCTCGAGGTGGACGGGCGGATCCCTCCGCCCGTTGGTTCGAGCTCCGGACAGCGGGCGCCGGGACGCGCCCGCCCACCTTTGGAGTCCCCAAAAGGCGCGACCAGCCGCTCGCGTCGGCGGGGCGGGGGAGGCAGATTTTGCCGACGGGATTTCCGGTCCTTTTCAAAACCGGATTCCGGCCGGGTGAGGCGCGGATAAATAAATTTTATCCATCTGTTTAAAAGGGCCTTGTGGAACTGGGAATCCACGTGGCATCGCCCCTGCGAAAGCAGGCGCGAATGGCCGACGAAGACAAAGATCAAAAGACCGAGGAGCCGACTGGAAAGCGGCTCAACGAGGCCATTGAGAAAGGTCAGTTCGCGCGTTCTCCCGAGATCCAGGTCGTCTTCGCCCTCGGCGCCGGCCTCATGGCGCTTTCCGTCGGGCTCTCGGACGGCGTGCGTCGGGTTTCCGAATACACCGCCGGGCTTTTCGCGCAGATCCACACCGTCCGCTTTCATTCCGGCGAGGTGCCTCTTCCGCTGCTCGAGGCCGCGCGGGTCGTCGCGCTGGTGCTCCTGCCGGTGCTCGTGGCCGTGGCCGTCGCCGCTCTGCTCGCGGGTGGCCTGCAAAGCGGCTTCAACTTCACGCCCAAGGTCATCGGCTTCAACATCGAGAAGCTCAACCCCGTCGAGGGCCTCGGCCGCCTCTTCTCCAAGCGCGTCATCACCCACGCCGCGATCGACTTCGTGAAGATGGCCGCCGTCGGGGCCTGCATCTGGGTCGCGATGCGCGAGCTGCTCTCCGACCCGCTCTTCACCACGCCGGTCGAGATCGACCACCTCGGCGGCTTCATCCGCGCATCGATTTTTTCCCTGCTCTCCCGGCTCGTCCTCGCCCTCTCCGTCGTCGCCGCCGCGAGCTACGCCTACGAAAAGTTCAAGACCCACGAGGACCTCCGGATGACCCGCGAGGAAGTCAAGGAGGAGCACAAGCAGGCCGAGGGCAACGCGCAGGTGAAGATGGCCCGCCGTCGCATGGCCCGCCGCCTCGCGCAGCGCCAGATGCTCGCCGCCGTCGCCACCGCCGACGTCGTCGTCACCAACCCTCCCCACTACGCCGTCGCCCTGAAATACGAGCGCGGCGTCGACTCCGCCCCGGTCGTCCTGGCCAAGGGCGAGAACGCCTTCGCCCGCCGCATCAAGGCCCTCGCCGCCGAGCACGAGGTGCCGATGGTCGAGAACCGCCCCGTCGCCCGCTTCCTCTACAAGACCGGCCGCGTCGGCGAGGCCATCCCCGCCGAGCTCTTCCAGGCCGTCGCCGGCATCCTCGCCTTCGTGTATCGGACCCACCGATACTACTTCTACCGCCTGCCCTCGCGCCGTGCCGCCGCGGCCGCCTCCGCCGCCAAGGGAGGGGACCTCGCGTGAGCTCGTCCGCCGTCGCCTCCGCCGAGGCCCCGCTCTCGCCGCTCTTCCAGCGTCGCGCGGACCTCGTCTTCACCGTGGCGCTCTTCGCCACCGTGGCGCTGCTCATCATGCCCGTCCCGGACCTCGTCCTGGACTGCCTGCTGGCCATCAGCCTCGGCTTCTCGCTGCTCGTCCTGATGGTCGTGGTCTACGTCAAGGACCCGCCCGACTTCTCCGGATTCCCCACGATCCTGCTCGCCTTCACGCTCTTCCGCCTGGCGCTCAACATCTGCACCACGCGCCTCATCCTGACGAAGGGCCACGCGGGCAACGTCATCGACGCCTTCGGCCACTTCGTAATCCAGGGCAACTACATCGTCGGCTTCGTCGTCTTCATCATCCTCGTGTTGATCAACTTCGTGGTCATCACGAAGGGCGCGGGCCGCATCGCCGAGGTGAGCGCCCGCTTCACCCTCGACGCGTTGCCCGGCAAACAGATGGCCATCGACGCCGAGCTCAACGCCGGCGCGATCGACGAGATCACCGCCGCCACCCGCCGCAAGAAGGTGCAAAAGGAGGCCGACTTCTACGGCGCGATGGACGGCGCCTCGAAGTTCGTGCGCGGCGAGGCGGTCGCCGGCATCCTCATCACCCTCGTCAACGTCCTCGGCGGTTTCGCCATCGGCGCCTTCCAGATGGGGCTCTCGATCGGCGAGGCCTTGCAGCGTTTCACCCTTCTCTCGATCGGCGACGGCCTCGTCTCGCAGATCCCCGCGCTCGTCGTCTCCGTCGCCGCCGGCGTGCTCGTCACCCGCGCCTCCGAGAGCAGCAACCTCGGCGCGCAGATCGGCCGCCAGCTCACCGCCTACCCGCGCGCCCTGCGCGTCGTCGGCGTGGTTCTCGGGCTCTTCGGTCTCATGCCGGGCATGCCGATCCTGCCCTTCGCCATCCTCGGCGGCCTCGCTTTCTACGCCGGCCGCCAGCTCTCTCTGGGAAAACCCGACGAATTCGCGCCCGAGCCCGCCGCGTCGTCCGCGAAGGCCGCGGGCGGTGCCGCTTCTCCGGCGGGAGCCTCCGCCGCCGGTGCTTCGGGTTCCTCGCCCTCCGGCGCAGCCTCCGCCTCGCCGATCGCCGAAGAGTTCCGTCGCGTGATTGATCAGGATGTCTTCGCGATCGAGGTGGGCTTCGGCCTCGTCTCCCTCGCCGACGCCAACCGCGGCGGCGATCTGCTCGCCCGCATCACCGGCGTGAGAAAAACCCTCGCCCGCGAGCGCGGCCTCATCGTCCCGCCCATCTCCGTCCGGGACAACCTCGAGCTCGAGTCCAACGACTACCGCTTCCTCCTGCGCGGCAAGCCCGTCGGTCGCGGCACCGTTATCGCCGGCCGCTGGATGGCGATGAACGTCGGCGGCAGCCGCGTCTCCCTTCGCGGCACGCCCTGCCGCGAGCCCGTCTTCAACCTCGAGGCCGTGTGGATCGAGGACGGCGAGCGCAAGGTGGCCGAACTCAACGGCTACACCGTTGTCGACGCCGCCTCCGTCGTCATCACCCACCTCTCCGAGGTCCTCAAGACCTCCGCCCACCACCTGCTCGGGCGCCAGGAGGTCCAGACCCTCGTCGACCACGTCAAGACCACGCACCCCGCGCTCATCGGCGAGCTGCTGCCCGACCTGGTCAACCTCGGCGTCATCCAGCGCGTGTTGCAAAATCTCCTCCGCGAGGGCGTGCCCGTCCTCGGCCTTCCCCTCATCCTCGAGGGCGTGGCGGATTTCGCCACCGCGACCAAGAACCCCGACGACCTCAGCGAGCTGGTTCGCCGCCGTCTCGGCATGTATTTCGTCGGGGAATACGAGTCGCGCCCAGGCGTGCTTCGCGCGCTCACCCTCGATCCCCGCCTCGAGCAGGCGCTCGCCGGCCGCGTGCACCGCTCGCCGGGCGAGGTTGGCCTGGCCCTGGATCCCGTCCTCGGCCGCCACCTGCTGGAGCATCTCTCGCGCGGTGTCTCCTCGCTCACCGAGGCCGGCGGTCCCGCCGTGGTCGTGGTCGGGGCCGAGATCCGGCTGCCCCTGCGCCGCTTCCTCGAGCCTTCGTTCCCCCGTCTCGCCGTCGTCGCCTACCAGGAGCTGCCTTCCTCCACCGAGGTCGAAAACGCCGGCATCATCCCGATTCCCCCCGGTTACGTCGCCGCGCCCGCGCGCGCCGCCGCCTGAGCCCGCGCCGCCGTCCTTCGCGTCTCCCCGCCATGTCCCTCGCCGCCCTTCCCGCCAAACCCGCCGCCGCGCCCGTTCCCGGCACCTACCGTTTCGAGGCGGGCTCCGCGGCCGAGGCCGTCGAGATCATTCGCAACCGGCTCGGCACCGAGGCCCGCGTGCTCTCCGTGTCTTCCAAGCCCCGCCGCGGGCTTTCACGCCTCTGGGGCGCCCCTCGCTTCGAGGTCCTCGCCGAGTTGCCGTCTCCCGCCGCCCCGGAGCCGCGCGAACCCGAGCCCGAGGCCGTGCCCTCCGGCTTTTCGCCTGCGCTGATCGACGGAGCTCGTCTGCCCGCTCTGCTTCGCCGCGCCGGTTTTCCGGAGCGCCTGCTCGGCCGCCTCGAGATTTCTCCCGGTTGGACGCGCGCTCTGTCCCGTCCCCTGCACGAGGCGCTCGCCGATCTGCATCGCGATCTCCGCGCCGCCGCGCGTCCCGCGCGTCCGCTGCCGCGTCGCGTCGCCTTCCTCGGCTCGGCCGGGGTGGGGCGCACCACCGCCCTCTGCAAACGGCTCGCGCACGAGGTCATCGAGCGCGGCAACGCCGGCCGCGTCTGGCGTGTCGAGTTCGGTCGGCCCAATCCCGCCCCGATCCTCGATGTCTTCGGCGAGGCGCTCGGCGTGCCGGTCGAGCACTACGCGCCCGGCTTCGGCGCGCCCGGCGCGGGCGACGGTTTTCTCTTCGCCGATCTGCCCGCCCTGCCCGCCGCGGGTTCCGTCGAGGACCGGGCTCTGGCCAAGTTCCTCGACGCGGAACACTTCGAGGGTCGCGTGCTCGTGCTCAACGCCGCCTACGAGCCCGAGGCGCTCCGTGCTGCCTACGCGCGCGGGCTGGCGCACGGGGCGACCCATCTCGTTTGCACGCATCTCGACGAGACCCCGCGCTGGGGCCGCCTCTGGGAGTTCCTCCTCGAGGGCGAGCTCTCGCCGCTCTTCCTCGGCACCGGACCCGGCCTCACCGGAGAGATGAGCTCCGACGTGCTCGGCGCGCTCCTCGCGCGCACCTTGCCGCTGCGAAAGGAGGGCTTCGTCGCATGAAGTTCGCCTTCCTGCTTTCGGGCGCCCTCGGGTTCTTTCTCGTGTCGGTCGTCGGCCTCGGTTCCGGACGCGACCTCGAGCCCGTGCTGCGCGACGCCGCCATCGCCTGCCTCGTCTGCGCCTTTGTCGGGCGCTGGTTCTGGAGCGCTCTCGAAACCGCCTTCGCGCGCGCCCTCGCCGAGCGGCGCGCCGCCGCCGACGCCGC
>CBIHRE010000178.1:0-8977 GCA_966212385.1 uncultured Akkermansia sp.
GACGGCGGGAATCCCGAAGGTGCGGGCGTAGTCGAGGACGTATTGATCGGCGGCGCCTTTGGAGCAGCCATAGGGGGTGTGGAAAGAAAGGGGCCGGCTCTCATCGAGCCCCTCGCGCAGGGCGGGGTCGACGGGCTCGTAGCGGCGGTCGTTGAGCTGGAGCGGGATGTCCTCGAGATGGCCGTAGACCTTGTGGGAGGAGGCGAAAACGAGGCCGTGGCGGCGAGGCGAGCGGCGGATGGCCTCGAGAAGGTTGAAGGTGCCGCGGGCGTTGATGTCGAAGTCCGCGCCGGGGTCGGCGATGCCCGTCGTGACCGCGACCTGGGCGGCGAAGTGGAAAACGGGGCCCGTGCCGCGGAGGCCGGCCTCGATCGCGTTTGGATCGCGGATGTCGCCGAGGCGGATCTGGAGACGGTCGCCGTGGCGCGCGCGAAGCCAGGAGAGGTTTCGTTCCACGCCAGGGCGGGAGACGTTGTCGAAGACGCGCACGCGGCGGCCTTGGGAAAGGAGATGGTCGGCGAGGTTGCAACCGACAAAGCCCGCGCCGCCGGTGATGAAAACCGGGCTGTCGTCGAGGAGTGCGGAGCGAGACAGAGGCAGGGTCGAAGGCGCGGGCTCGAAGTCGGGCGAGCCGGAGGACGCGACCTCGTCGGGGGCGATGAAAGTGGGTTCGGGTATGCCGGCCCCGCCGGGTGAAAAGGGGGCGAGGGTGCTCATACGGTGAGCCCCCTTTCGATGAGTTCGTCCGTCGCTTCCTCGACGCGGTTGACGGCGACACGGCCCTCGAGCCAGCCGGCCAGTTCGGCGAGACCCGCGTCGAAGTCGACCTGGGGGCTGAAACCCAGGATCTCGCGGGCGAGCGAGATGTCCGCGAAACAATGGCGGATGTCGCCCGCGCGGTGGCGCCGGGTGATCACGGGGCCGATGTGTTCCCGGCCGAGGATGGCGGCGAGGCGTTCGGCGACCTGCTTGATCGTCACGTGCCGGCCGCTGCCGATGTTGAGAACACGGCCGGGGGCGCGCGGGGCGTCGAGGGCCAGGACGCAGGCGCGGACCGCGTCGCGGACGTTGATGAAATCGCGGCGCTGAAGGCCGTCCTCGAAGAGGAGGGGCGGGAGGCCGTTGAGCAGGCGCGAGGCGAAGATGGCGAAGACGCCGGCGTAGGGGTTGGAAAGCGCCTGGCGGGGACCGTAGACGTTGAAAAAGCGCAGCGCGACGACGGGGATGCCGTAGGCCTGGCCGACGATGAGGCAGAGGCGCTCCTGGTCGTATTTCGAGAGGGCGTAGACGGAGGCGAGGTCGGGCTGCTTGGTCTCGGGAGTGGCGACGGGGGTGAGGGGGCGGCCGTCGAGGTCGGCGAGCTCCCACTGGCGGGCGCGCAGGCGCTCGAGCGGCCGGAGCCGTCCGGGGACGAGGGGGCCGGTGGGCGCCCGGTAGAGCCCTTCGCCGTAGATGCTCATGCTGGAGGCGACGACGAGGCGCTCGACGGGGCGGCGGGCGAGCGCCTCGAGGAGGACGGCGGTGCCCTCGTTGTTCACCGCCGTGTAGTCGGCGATCTGATACATGCTTTGGCCGACGCCGACCATGGCGGCGAGATGGTAGACGGCGTCGACCCCTTCGAGGGCCTGATCGACCGCGCGCGGATCGAGCACGTCGCCGACGCGGAAGTCGACCTCGGGGGGAAGGTGGGCGGGACGGACGGCGTCGTCGCCGTGGACCTGGGAGATAAGGGCGTCGAGGACGCGCACACGATGTCCGAGCCGCAAAAATTCGTCCGCCAAATGTGATCCGATGAAGCCTGCGCCGCCGGTGATTAGGATGAGTTTTGGCATGGGTGTGGACGGAAAAAGCGGCGCGAGGCGCCGCTCCAAAAAGCCGTGGAGGCAGCGGCCCCGCGCGGCGTGAATACGATAGCGCCGGGCGCGGCGGCACGGCATCGGAGCGGGCGCGGGCGGCTCGGTGGGAACTTCCCTTGAAACCGGCCGGTAAATCACCGGCGGGTCATCGCCTCGTTGCAAAAACGATGTGAATCCGACGCCTCGGCGCGGGTCAGACCTGGACGTAGGCGCGCAGGCCTTGTCCGTCGATGATCTGGATGCTCGCGCCGCGGACCAGGATGATGCCCTCGCGACGGAAACGGGCGAAGGTGCGCGAAAGGGTTTCGCTGGTGACGTTGAGCTGGCCGGCGAGGACTTTTTTGGTGATCGGCAGTTCGATCGAGACGGGGCAGCCGGCGGAGGCGGCCGGAGACTGGCGCAACAACCAGTCGGCGAGGCGGTGCTCGATTTGCAGGCCCTTGATATCCTGAAGCGACTGGACGAGGTGTTTCAGGTGCAGGCTCATCGCGCCGAGCATGTGCAGAGCGAGTTCCGGTTGGCGGCGGACGAGGTCGCGAAAACGGGCGCGATCGACGATGACGACCTGCGAAGGCTCGAGGGCGATGGCGTTGGCGGGGTAGGTCTCCACCGTGGCGAGCGTGACCTCGGCGAAACTCTCGGGCGGCCGGAAGACGCAGATGATCTGCTCGCGGCCGTCGGGCGTGAGCTTGTAGACGCTGATCGAGCCGGTCTGGAGGACGTAGAAGCCCTCGGATTTTTCGCCTTCGCGGAAAAGCATCTCGCCCTTTTGCAGATTCCGGAGCGCGCAGCCCTCCGCGACCGTGGCGAGGTCCGCGGGGGAGAGCGCGGAAAAGATCCGACTCCGGCGCAGGGTGGCGCAGAGGACGGTCTGGCGCGGCGAGGCGGCGCTGGAGGGCGAAGGCATCTTGGGTGGGAGGATGACGGCGGCGCTTGATTTTGATCAAGGCCGGCGGGGCGTTTTTATGGCAGGATAGAACCCATGACAGCCCCTGAACACCGTTTCGACGAACCAGCCCCGCTCGAGGTCGACGTGCGCGTCTTGAGCGAGAAGCGGCAGCCGCCCCTGCCGCATATCCTCGCGGCGGCGGGCGCGCTGGCGCCAGGGCAGGCCTTGCGCGTGATAGCGCCGTTCGAGCCGGCGCCGCTTTATCAACTGCTCGGGGCGCAGGGTTTCGATCACGAGACCGCCGAGACCGGCGACGGCGCCTGGGTCGTGACCTTTCGCCGCGTTTGAAACGAGACGGGGCCTAGGCCGGCGAGGCGGGGAGCGGCGCGGCTTCGGCGGCGTCCGAGCGCCAGTAGCGCGGGTAGCGGTGCCGGCGTGTCGCGCGGTGGTAAAGGATCGCGATCAACACGAGCAGCACGGTGCCGCAAAGCGTGGAGCCGAGCAGCAAGGCCCAGCCGGGCTTGGCCAGGAAGACGATGATGGCGTTCGAGCCGGCCGGCGGATGCACGGTGCGGGTGAGCATCATGCCGCCGACGGCGATGCCGGTCGCGGCGCCGACCGCCCACCATTGCGGGCCGAAGACGGCGAGGCAGGCCAGCGCGATCAGGGAGGCGAGCAAGTGGCCGCCGATCACGGCCCGCGGTTGCGAGAGCGGCGCCTCGGGCAGGGCGAAAAGCAACAAGGTCGAGGCGCCGAAGGAGCCCAGCAGCAACAAGGACCGGGCCGTGGCGAGATAGGCCAAAGCCGAAACCGCAAGCACCGCGCCAACCGTGGCGAGCGCGACCTGTGACTTGGTGAACACCGGGGACATCGGGGAGGCGTGTATGAGAATAATTCATATATTGGGCGCCAGCTTTTTATCGTGATGCGATACATCTCTCGTTCGGACGGCGTGTTGCCGCGCGGAACGGGCGCGGCGTGGGGAAACGGCTCCCGTCTGCGATTGGCGTGGGCCGGCTCGGCGCCGTGGATGTTGGCTTGAGGCGCGGCGCCGAGCCTATTCGCCCACGCGGGGGCGGTCCCAGCCGAGCTGCATGCGCGCTTCGGGCGAGAGAAAGTCGGGGCTCCAAGCGGGCTCCCATACGAGCTCCACTTCGGCGCCGTTCACGCCGGGCACGGCCTCGGCCGCGGCGCGGATGCCGTCGAGGATGACTCCTCCGGCGGGGCAATACATCGAGGTGAGCGTCATCTTCACCTGCACGTGGTCGGTGTCGTCGACCGCGATGTCGTAGATGAGGCCGAGGTCGCGGATGCTGACGCCGAACTCCGGATCGTAGACGCGGCCGAAGGCCTCGAGGAGGGCGGGAATGAGCGGATGTTCGCCGAAAGAACTCATGGGAAAGACGGGGAAGACGGAAGCGGCGCGCGCGGGGCGGCCGGGCCGGGACGCGTTCCCGCGGCGACGGCCGGCGGGCGGCGAAGGTGGCGCAGCACGCGCGCGGCGTTGGCCAGGGCCAGCGAGGCGGCGAGGGCGAGCAGCGCGCCTCCGACGCGGGCGGGCCAGACGGAGGAGCTCATGGCGCCGAGCGCAAGCCCGAGCAGGCCGGCGAGGTGCGCGGCGAGCCAGGCGTGCTCGAGGGTTTTGGCGGAAAGCGTGGTCGCCACGGGCACCGGTTCGCGGCCGACTCGGGGACCGTAGGCTTTCATCCAGACGAGGAAGGGCAGGATTTTGGCCAGCATGCCGAGAATCGTGAGGCCGAGGCCTCCGACCACGATGATGAGCCCGTAGGCGGTGGCGGCGGGGAAGAGCTTTTCCGGCGGGATGTCGGCCACGACGAGCGCGGCTCCGAGGAGGGCGGCGGCGGCGAGCAGCGTCATGCCGAGGACGAAGGCGAGCAGGCCCGGCTCGAGCTTGCGCCGGCGGCGGGTGGCGAGCGTAGCGCAAAAGGCAAAGGTGGTGCAGGCCAGCGCGGGGAGGATCAGGGCGCAGGCGACGAGCACGAGCGGTCGGAGTCCGAGCGCGAGGCCGGAGCCGAGGAGCGCGAGACCGGCCTGTGCGGCGAAGAGGCCGATCAAGGCGTGGCGCGGGCGGCGGGCCTCGCCCATCGTGAACATCGGCACGAGCTGAAACGTCACGCCCTGCAGCAGCGTCGCGAAGTAGCCGACGAGGCCGAGATGCGCGTGGGCGCGCAGCAGGTCGAGGATCGGCAGGCGGAGGAAGGGGTGGCCGCGGTTGAGCGCGAGCACGACCCCGGCGAGAACGGTCGCGAGCAGCCAGGCCGCGGCGAGGGGGAAACTCCACGCGGCGGCGTCGCGGCGGCGGGAGGCGAGGAAGGCGCGCAGCGTGACGACGAACAGCATCAGCGCGCCGGCGGATACCGCGAGGCCGCCGAGGCCGGCCCAGGCGTAGCGCATGCGGGCGAGGCCGAGCACGAGCGCGAGCACGCCGCCGAGGTGAAGCGCGGCGTGGGTCCAAAGGAGCTTGTCGGGCACGCGCAGCGGCGCGCCGAGCACGACGGGCATGAGCTGGTAGGACGCGCCGAGGCAGACGCTGAGCAGAAAGCCCGGCAGCCAGAGGTGGACGAGGGCGACGAGCCGCGGATGAAAATGCGGCGGCAGCCCGGACTCGCCCGCGAAGCAGGCGAGCCAGAGCGCGCCGGCGCCGAAGGCGAGCAGGCCGCCGACGATGAAGGCGAGCGGCAGCCGTGCGCCGGCGACGAGCGGCATGAGGCCCGCGCCGGCGGGCGCGGGCCGTTTATTTGAAATCGCGTTCACGCGGAGTGGGTGACGTGGGTTTCCGTCCGATGGGATTTTCGATGGGCGGGCGGGTCCCTCCGCCCGCTGGGGCAGGGGGCCCGCTCACCAAGGCTCCCGCTCATACGCAGCGTGCGCAGGGACGCGCACGCCCACCGTGTGTGCGGCGGCGATTCGTATCCGGTTCAGGCGCGTTGTAGCGTGGTGACCCAAGAGCCATCGGCGAGTTCTTCGCTCACGTGGCGGACGCCGCGGGAGTCGAGTTCGGGCAGGAGGTGGAGCGGGCGGCGGTCGGTGCGCGCGCGGAGCGTGCCGCCGGCGGGCAGTTGTTCCAACGCGGTGAGGATGCGGACCATCGGCTCGGGTGGCTCGAGGCCTCGGGCGTCGACCTCGGGGAAGAGCGAGGCGGCGGGCGCGGCCCGGTTGCCCGCGGGCGGCCAGGCGGGAAGGCGCGGCGCGCCCGGCGCCGCGGGCGTGGCGGCGAGACGGGTGATCTTGACTTGGAACTCGTCGGGGCCGGCGACGAGATATTCCCAGGAAAAGGCGTCGGGGAACTGGCCGGCGAACTGGTAGTAGAGCGGGACCGGGTCGTGGTCGTTGACGAGGACGAAGTGGGCGCCCACGGGCAGTTCGGCCCAGCGCTGGAAGATCAGCGCGTGCTTTTGACGGCAGGGAATGGGGCGCACGTCGAGCTGCGTGAGATCGATCGTGGTCGGATTGGCTTGGGTGTTCATGCGGGAGGAAAAAGTCAGGCGGCGGCGGGCTCGGCTCCGAGGGTGAGGAGCATCGAGAAAGGGCCGACGGAGGCGCGGACGGCGTGCGGGTGCTCGGGCGGCAGGTGGAGCAGCGAGCCGGCGGCGAGGCGCGCCCAGGCGCCGTTGAAGAGAAACTCGCATTCGCCCTGGAGGATCTGGACGAGCGCGCGGCGCTTGCTGCTGTGGCCGGTGAGCTCCTGGCCCTCGGCGAAGGCGAAGAGCACGACGCGGAGCTCGGGCGTTTGCAGCACGGTGCGGCTGACGATGCCGGCGGGGGAGTTTTGCACCGCGGCGGCGAGTTCGAGGGATGCGGCCGCGTCGGCGGCGAGTAGGGTGCGTGGGCTCATCGGCGCAGACTTTAGCGGAAGGGAAAGCGCCGCGCCTTGACTTGCATCAAGGCGGACGAGAACGGCGTGGATTATTCTCGGGGCACGCTCGGCGGCCCCGGCCTCGGCCCGGTCGCGGCGAGCGGAACCGTCCAAACCCCTGAAACTCCCGCTCCCATGACACGTCGTTCCCTTCCTTGTCTCGCGCTGGGCCTGATGGCCGCGCTGTCCACGCCCGTTTCCGCGCTTGCCGCGGAAGGGCCCTCGGCCGTGAAAGGCCCGGTGGCGCTGCCGCCGGACGTCGCGGCCCTGCCCGTCGAGCAGGCGGTGTTGACCGCGCCGCCGGCGGTGCCGCCCGCGATCACGCGAAAAAATTCCGCGCGGGTCGTGGTGAACCTTGAAGTGAAGGAGGTGACGGCGCGCATCGCGGACGGCACCGAATACACCTTCTGGACCTATGGCGGCACGGTGCCGGGCTCCTTCATCCGCATCCGCGAGGGCGACGTGGTGGAGTTTCACCTCAACAACCACCCGTCCTCGAAGCTGCCGCACAACATCGACCTGCACGCGGTGACCGGACCGGGCGGCGGCGCGGCCTCGACCTTCACCGCGCCGGGCCACAGTTCGCAGTTCACCTTCAAGGCGCTCAACGCAGGCCTCTACGTCTACCACTGCGCGACGGCGCCGGTGCCCATGCACATCGGCAACGGCATGTATGGCCTGATCCTCGTCGAGCCGAAGGAAGGGCTGCCGCCGGCGGACAAGGAGTATTACGTCATGCAGGGAGATTTCTACGCGAGCGGCGCCTACGCGGGCGGCGGGCTCCAGACCTTCGACATGCCGAAGTCGATCGACGAGCATCCGACCTACGTGCTCTTCAACGGCGCGGTGGGCTCGCTCGTGGGCGACAAGGCGCTGAGCGCCAAAGTCGGCGAAAAGGTGCGACTCTTCTACGGCGTGGGCGGGCCGAACCTCACCTCGTCCTTCCACGTGATCGGCGAGATCTTCGATCACGTCTACCCGGAGGGCGGGACGAAGCTGGTGCAGGAGAACGTGCAGACGACGCTTGTGCCGGCGGGCGGCTCGACGATCGTGGATTTCAAGGTGGAGGTGCCGGGCACCTTCATCCTCGTGGATCACTCGCTGAGCCGCGCGTTCAACAAGGGCGCGATCGGCATGCTCAAGGTCGCGGGCGACGAGGATCGCGTGGCCTACTCGGGCAAGGAGGTGGACGCGGTCTACCTCGGCTCGCACGCGGAGGAAGGCTCGGTGGCGGCGAAGCGTCAGGACGAGCTGCAGCGCGAGATCGCGGCGGAGATCAAATCGAACCCGAAGATCGCGGGACTGAGCAAAGAAATGCAGATGGAGAAGGGTAAACAGACCTACATGGGCAACTGTTTCGCCTGCCACCTGCCGACGGGCGAAGGGATGGCGGGCGTCTTCCCGCCGCTGGCGAAATCCGACTTCCTGATGGCGGACCGCGAGCGCGCGATCCGCATCGTGCTCAAGGGCCTGTCCGGTTCGGTGACGGTCAACGGCAAGACCTACAACAACGTGATGCCGCCGCAGGCCGAAGCGCTGTCCGTGGAACAGGTCGCGGACGTGTTGACCTACGTGACGAACAGCTGGGGCAACTCGGCCGAGGCCTTCACCGCCGACCAGGTGCGGAAAGTGAAAGGCGAATAAACCCGCGCCGCGCCGCTCACTGCGCGCCGTGCATCACGCAACATACCGCGTCGCCGCCACCACCGTCATTCCAATGAGCGCCACTCGTTACCTTCGCGCCTGCGTCGCGCTCCTCGGGCTTTGCGCCGCGGGGAGCGCGTTTGGCGGCGAGTCGGTGCGCATCCCGGCGGGCGTGTATCGTCCGCTGGTGCGCACGGACCGCGAGGAGGCGATGGTCGAGGTGGCGGCCTTCGAGCTGGACGCGCTGCCGGTGACGAACGCGGAGTTTTTGGAGTTTGTCCGCGCGCATCCGCGCTGGCGGCGCTCGCGGGCGGGCGGCTTGTTCGCCGATGCGAGTTACCTGCGGCACTGGACGGGCGATCTCGAGCCCGGCCCGCTGGCGCCGCCTGACTCGCCGGTGGTGAACGTGTCGTGGTTCGCCGCGCGCGCCTACGCCCGGGCGCAGGGGCGGCGTTTGCCCACGCTGGCGGAGTGGGAGCTGGCGGCCGCGGCCGGCTACTCGACGCCGAAGGGGCGCGAAGAGGCGGAATTCAACCGCGACCTTTACGCCTGGCTTGGCCGCCCGGCGCCGGAAGTGCTGCCTTCGGTGCGCGAGGCGAAGGCGAACCTGCACGGCGCGCGCGGGCTGCACGGGCTGGGGTGGGCGTGGGTGGACGACTTTAACACGGCAATGGTGACGGGCGAGTCGCGCGCGGAGACGGACCGCGACCA
>CBIHRE010000179.1:0-8960 GCA_966212385.1 uncultured Akkermansia sp.
ACTCGAAGGGCGCGGCGGCGTGTGGCCGGCCGGAAATCGAGCCGGAGCCGGATGCGAGTTCCATGCCGTCCTCGTGGAGCGACCAGGTGATCTTCACGGCGTCGAGATCGGTGAAGTCGTAATCGTTTTGAATGGGCACGCGCAGCGAGGGCTGGCCGGGCTGGAAGGGAAGCGCGTCCGTGGTCGGGAAGACCGGGGCGTAGACGGCTTTGGCCTCCCAGTAGTCGCGGGTCGGGCTGCGGTAGGAATCGACGATGCCGTCCCAGCCTTCGCCGGTGATGCGCAGATAGTCGTCGTGCGGGGCGCGATCGTCCTGACGGTCGGATTTAGGCGTGGGGGTCTTGATGCCTTGATCGGCCCAGAGCCAGATGGCGGCTCCCGCGCCGGACGGATGTCGGGTGAGGGCTTTCCATCGGGATTCGAGGCCGCCAAGGCCCTCGTTGCCGTAGGCGTGGGTGTATTCGGTGGAGATGACGGGGCGGGCGGCGCGGCCGGCGAGTTGGTCGTATTCGGCGGGTTTCCAGTAATGGGGCGCGAGGAGGTCGACCTCGGGCGGGAGAAACTCCTCCGCACGCCAAGGCAGGAGGACGGGCCGGGTGGGGTCGAGGGCCTTGGTCGTTTTCACGGAGGCGAGGTGCAGGGCGGTGAGAGGATCCTCGTTGCCTATGGACCAATAGATGACCGAGGGGCTATTGAGGTCGCGGAGGACGGTCTCGTAGGTGCGCTGCAAGACGGTGCCCACGCGCGAGGGGTCATACATCAGGGCGCCAGCGCCCCCGAGGGAGATTTCCTCGCCGACATACATGCCGAGCTCGTCGCATAGCTCGATGAAGCCGCGGGCGTGCGGGTAGTGGGCGAGGCGAAGGTAGTTGATGTTCGCGGCCTTCATCAGGCGCAGGTCCTGCAACCAATGGGCGGGCGTGGTGGCGCGGCCGACGTCGGGGTGTTCGTCGTGGCGGTTCACACCACGGAGTTTCACGGCCTGGCCGTTGATCCGAAACACGCCGCCGGCGGTAGCGATCTCGCGGAAGCCGATGCGCTGGGTGCGTGTGTGCGCGACCTGGCCCTTTTCGAGCAGGTCGACTCGCAGGGAATAAAGCGCGGGCGTCTCGGCGGTCCAGTGGCGTGGCGAAGGGATGCGCAGGGTCAGGCGCGTCTCGCGATCGGTTTCGGTGTGCGCGGGGATCGCGAGTTCGCGTTGCGCGACCTGACGGCCTGCGTCGTCGGTGAGAGTGACACGGAGCTCGTAGGGCTCGCCGGGGCTCGGGTAGTTGCCGGGCAGGGGGCCCTTGTGGCGGTCGCCGACCATGACGCGGATCTTGAGGTCGGCGTCGCGGTAATCGTCATCGAAGTCGGTCTGCGCGGCGATGCTGTCGAGCCAACGCTTCGCGGGCATGGTTTCGAGCCAGACGTCGCGGTAGATGCCGCCGAGGGTCCAGTCGTCGTAGACGTCGAACTTGTAGTCGTCGGTGACCTGGCGCACGCGCACGGCGAGGCGGTTGGGCTGGCCGGGTTCGAGCTTGCCGGTGACATCGAAGGCGAAGCCGGTGTAGCCGCTGTCGTGGCGGCCGAGCCGCTCGCCGTTGAGCCAGACTTCGGCGGAGGACCAGACCCCGTCGAAGTGCAGCAAGGCGCGCGTGCCGGCCCAGGTTTTGGGCGGCGTGAACTCGCGCAGGTAAAAGCCTTCGCCGGCTTTGTCGTCCTTGAAGCCGCGGTAGACGGGCTCATCGTAGCCGAGCACGGCCCAATTGGAAGGCACCGGGGTGGGTTTGAGGGTGGTTGCGAAGAAATCAGGCCGGTAGAAGTCGGCCAACGCGTTCGCGTCGGTTTGGGTTTTGGCGAAGGCGAAGCTCCATAAGCCGGAGAGGAGCACGCGATTTTCACCGGTGGCGGCGAAGCGGGCGTCCGTGTTTTCAGTGATGCGTATCGGCTGGGTCATGACGGCCGCCCCGGCGGACTGCGCATTTGCGACCTTGACGGCGGCAAACGCGGAGACCGACAGCAAGAACGCCAGCATGCGGAAAGGGGGAGTCATAGCGGAGGGGATCGGGGGAATTGCCGTTGGCGACACCTGTCGGACCCGGGGGCGGCGGCGGATCCGACAGTCCGTGGCATCGACGGTGGTGGCAACGTCGGCCGGAGGATCGGGGCCGGTGAAAGTCGGCTCAATTTGACCATGGCTCGTTCCGTAAGAGTCGGGGCCCCCTATCGGACGCCTGGACGAAAGGCAGGGCGAGGCATATCGGGCTTGTTGTCGCTGAGGATAGAAGGAATCTGGTGCGCGATAGCCCTTGTCCAATGCCCGGAAAAATCACCCTGCGCGAAATGGCCCGCCGGATAGGCCTGTCCCATACGACGGTGTCCGAGGCGTTGCGCGATCATCCGCGCGTCGGCGCGGAAACCCGGGCGCGGGTGCAGAAGCTGGCGCGCGAGCTCGGCTACCGCAGGAACGCGCTGGCCGGGGCGGTGATGTCGGAGGTGCGCCGGCGCCAGGTGGACCGTTTCCAAGGGACGCTGGCCGTGCTCGATCTGAACGAGGAATCGCGGCGGCTGGCGCGCGTGACTCGGTTTAGCCGGGAGATCGCGGAGGGGGCGACGCGACGGGCGGAGGAGCTGTGGTTCAAACTCGACGCGTTTTCGACGCGCGCGGAAGGGCTGACCTTGTCCCGGTTGCGCGGCATACTGGCGACCCGAGGAATCCGGGGACTGCTTTTGTTGCCCATGCCGCAGGAGCCGGAGCTGGCGAGCTTCGACTGGTCGTCCTTTTCGAGCATCTACACCGACTACGTGATCCGGAATCCGGGGTTGCACTGCATCTGCTCGGATCACTACCGGGGAATGATGGCGGTCCTGGACCGCCTGCGCGAACTGGGCTATCGACGTCCGGGCCTGGTCTTGCAGTCGAAGCACGACAAACGGCTGCTGCATCGCTGGGAGGCGGCTTTCGTGGCGTATCAGAACCATCACGACGAAGCGGGCCGGGTGGCGCCGTTGATCCTGGACCAGGTGACGGAGCGTGAGTTCAAGCGCTGGTTTCGCGCCTCCAAGTGCGACGTGGTGGCTTCGCATTTCCCGGAAGTGCGGACATGGATGGAGGAAGCGGGGGCGCGGGTGCCCGAGACGCATGGGTTTTGCTGCCTGAATCTGGTCAACACATCCGAGCCTTGCGCGGGACTCGATCTCCAGCCTCGTCTGCTGGGGGAACGCGGCATGGAGCTGCTGGTCGGACAGGTGATGCGCAACGAGTGTGGCGTGCCGGCCCGGCCGATGACGGCGACGATCCAGCCGGAGTGGGTGGACGGGCCGACCTTGCGGCGGATGGGCTGATGGAGGGAGAGAGGCGGCAGCAGGCCGCCGAAGTCCAAGGCGTCAGTGGCTGACGCGGAGGCGGAGGAAGCGGCGGGTGGCGATCGCGAGTGATTCGGTGTCGGAGACGGTGACGGGGCCGGCGGTGTTTTGCGGGCCCGTGCTGGACCAGAGGTCGGTCCAGGTGGTGAGGTCGGAGGAGCCTTGCACGGTGTAGCTGAGGGAGCTGTCGGCGACGCGGGTGAAGGTGAACTGAAGGGCGCCGGAGGAACGCTGGGTTTGATAGGCGGCCGAGTTGGCGACGGACGGATTGGTGCCGAGGGAGTATTCGAGGAGGTTGGCGAAGCCGTCGAAGTCGGGGTCTGCGTCGTCGGCGGACGAGCCGGTGGCTGAGGAGGTGCCGAAGTAGGTGACACGCCAGCTTTCGAGCGCGGTGAGCGGTTGGACGGGAGTGGCGGGGGCGGACGAGGAACGCGCGCTCTCGGCGACGGAGCGGGTGGCGGTGACGGCGTAGTAATAGGTCGTGCCGTTGGTCAGGCCGGTGTCGGTGTAACTGGTCGCGGTGAGGCCGGAGGCGACAAGCGAGTAGGTGCCTGTGGCGGAGGTGGCGCGTTTGACGGAGTAGGAGTCGATGCCGGAGACGACGGACCAGGAGAGCGCGACCTGGGCGTTGCCGGCCGTGGCGGAGAGGCCGGCGGGCGCGGCGGGCGGCGTGGCGAGGGCGGCGATCTCGGATGGGGTGAGGGCGCGGGCGTAGATCTGGAATTCGTCGAGCGCGGAGGCGAGGTAGGGATCGGAGGAGAACTGGGACCGGCCGAGGTAGTTGAGGGTGGTGGAGCCGAGGCTGGAGGGTTTGAGCGTCATGGCGGTGTTGGTGCCGACGGCGACGCCATTGAGGTAGAGGGTGCCGGTGGAGCCGGAGAGCGTGACGGCGACGTGGGTCCAGGCGCCGGCGGAGAGCGCGACGGTGCTGTCGATGGTCTGCTCGGTGACGGCGGAGGTGCGGATGCCGAAACGTGGGAGATTGGAGGTGGAGTAGCGCGGCGTGAGGAACATGTAGTTCGACGTGCCGGTGCCGAAGTCGAAGACGCGCGCCCAGGTGGCGAGGGTGGAGACGTTGACCCAGGTGGAGACGGTGAAGTCGTTGAGGGTGGAGACGACGCCGGAGGGGAAGGTGGCGTATTGGCTGGAGGCGGACGCGAGGGTGAGGCCGTTGTTGAGGCGGCCGGCGGTCCAGGCGGGCGCGTTGATGAGGCCGGCGCGCCAGGAGCCGCCGACCGAGGCAGAGTTGGACGCGACGGTGCCTGATATTTCGTCGAGGCGGAGGTGGATGTAGGGGGCGATGGGGCCGACGCTGACCGAGGCCTGGGCGCTGTCGGCGGTGGAGCTGTCGACGGCGATGGCGGTGACGACGTAGTAGTAGGTCGTGCCGTTGGTCAGGCCGGTGTCGGTGTAGGTGGTGCTCGTGAGGCCGGTTGCGATGGTCGCGTAGGGGCCGCCGGAGACGGTGGCGCGTTTGACGGTGTAGCTGGAGACGGCCGAGGCGGAGGCGGTCCAGGAGAGAGCCGCGGAAGTGTCGCCGGGGAGGGCGGTCAGATTGGTCGGCGGGAGGATGCTGGGGGCGAGGGCGTAGGTGACCTGGCCGGCGACAGAGGTGTTGAAGGTGGCGGAGTAGCCGGGGCCGTTCCACGTGAAGGCGGGCGTGCCGGTGATTGTGCCGGTGCAGGTGTAGAGGGTGTAGGTGCCGGCGGAGAGGGTGGCTCCGGCGACGGGGGCGACACTGACGGCGCCGGAGAAGGTGAGGTTGCCGGTGAGGGCGAGCGGGCCGGCGGGGTTGGCGAGGAAGGTGGAGCCGGAGTTGAAGGTGGCATTGCCGGAGAGGGTGCCGTTGCCGCCGAAGCCGGCGCCGGAGGAGACGGTGACGCGGGTGGCGGCGAGGGAACCGCCGGCGAGGACGAGGCGGCCGGCGGAGACGGTGGTGTTGCCGGTGTAGGTGTTGGCGCCGGTGAGGGTGAGGGCGCCGGTGCCGATCTTGGTGACCGCGGAGGTGCCGCTGATGACGCCGGCGAAGGTGGTGTCGAGATTGCGCGCGCCGATCTGCCAGGTGGCGGGGTAGTTTTGGCCGAGGCCGGAGCCGGTGCCGGCGTTGAGGACGGAGCCGGCGGCGCCGGAGAGGGCGCCGATGGCGAGGGTGTTGGTGCCGCTGACGCGGGAGTAGGCGTAGACGTTGGCGGCGAGGTCGAGCCACGCGTTGCCGAGGCCGGCGGAGTTGGCGATGCGGAAGTCGCCGCCGTCGCCGTCGGTGACGACGTTGATCTTGCCGGAGAAGGCGGACCAGTTGCCGGTGATGTCGGTGCGGAGGTAGGGGGTGAAGAAGGTGAAGTTGCCGGAGCCGGTGAGGGCGCCGCCGAAGTTCATGCGGCCGTTGGCGTCGATGCGGCCGCTGGCGCCGGAGGGGACGACGACGGGCCAGAAGCAGCGGCTGTCGACGGCGTCGAAGTCGCCGACGGAGGTGTCGGAGAGGACGAGCGTGGCGCCGCCGGAGAGGGTGACGGAGCCGGTGCCGAGGCCGTATTGGATGGGGCTGGTGGGCGAGTAGTCCTCGCGGGAGGCGGTGAGAACGACGGTGCCGCCGGTGATGGCCGTGCCGCCGGTGTAGGTGTTGACCCCGCTGATGAGAAGACGGCCGGTGCCGGTCTTGGTGAAGGAGCCGGAGCCGGCGATGACGCCGGATAGGCTGAGGAGCGAGGTGGAGGAGGGCAGGTCGAGGGTGCCGCCGGACGCGCCGAGGCTCATGCCGCGGAAGGTGCTGGTGGAGCCGGAGGAAAGGCGGAGGGTGCCGCCGTTGAGGACGAGGTTGGAGGAAGCGTTGCTCGCGGCGCCGAGGGGGCTGGGCTGGCCGCCGTCGGCGAGGGATGCGACGGAGACGACGCCGCCGTTGATGACGGTGGGGCCGGTGTAGGTGTTGGTGGTCGAGAGGGTGAGGACGCCGGTGCCGCTCTTGGTGAGGCCGCCTGTGCCGCCGATGCCGCCGAGGCCGGAGAAGGTGTAGTTGGCGGAGGAGTCGACGACGGTGGATGCGGGGTAGCGGAGCGCGGGGAGGGTAACGGTGGAGTTGGCGGAGCCGGTGTCGTCGAAGCGGACGGCGTCGCCGGTGACGAAGACGTCGGTGGTGCTGTTCTTCAGCCAGCCGGTGCCGGAAGACGAGGCGAGCAGCCAGGCGCCGGAGTTACCGCCGGCCCAGGTGACGGTGTCGGCGGCGCGGGTCGTGCCGACGGTGAGGGTGATGGCGGAGCCGGTGTTGGCGAGTGTGCAGGGATAGGCGTCGACGCCGCGCAGGGTGAAGGCGGCGAGGTTGCCGGAGAATGAGCCGGTATAGGTGAAGAGCGTGTAGGTGCCGCCGGGGGTGAGCGTGCCGTCGAGGAGGTTGATCTGGAGGTAGACGGCGTTGAGACCGGAGGTGGAGAGGTTGCCGGTGATGGCTAGTAGGTCCTTGGGGCCGGCGGGGGTGGAGGAGAGATCGAGGTGGACGACGGACTGGTTGGCGAAGGTGACGCCGCCGGCGAGTTGCAGGGTGCCGGCCTGGCCGATGCCGCCGGGGGCGAGGGCGGAGCGTATTTCGGAGACGGATACGGGCTGGTTGATGACGCCGGAGCCGCCGAGGACGCCGCGGCTGTCGACGCGGACGGCGCTGCCGGAGAGCTGGCCGTTGACGAGGAGGGCGCCCTCGCTGACGACGGTGGCGCCGGTGTAGGCATGGTTGCCGGAAAGGGTGAGGGAGCCTTGGCCGCCTTTGACGAGCGTCATCGAGCCGGTGAGGGAGCCCGCGCCGGAGAAGGTGTAGGCCTGGCCGGCGGGGGCGTGGACGACGACGCGGGAGGGCGCGAGGTTTTCGGCGAGGGTGACGGGGGCGGAGGAAACGCCGGTGAGGTCGAAGAGGACGGACTGGCCGTCGGCGTAGGCGGCGGTGGCGGCGCCGGTGGGGGAGGGTTTCCAGCGGATGGAGGATTTGTCCCAGACGTTGGTGGAGGTGGAACCGACCCAGGCGAGGTCGCCGTCCCAGACGGGGGCGCGGGGGGCGCGGGGCATGTTTTGGCCGAAGTAGAAACCGGGGTGGTGGCTCTGCATGTAGCCCTTGAGCGTGAGGTCGACGCGGTATTGGGGGTCCTGGAGCAGCGTGTAATAGCGGGAGCTGGCGGCGCGGGTGGTGGAGAAGATGACGAGTTTGGTGTGGGAGCCGTCGTCGGTGACGATCTCCTCGCGCCAGTCGCCGAGGATGTCGCCGTAGAGGGGGACTGCGTCGCGCCAGGAGTAGGTGGCGCCCTCGAAGCGCCAGCCGGTGAGCTGGCGGCCGCCGCCCCATTTGTCGATTTTCCACTGGGTGAGGATTTCGCGGAGCGGGTCGGCGTCCCACCAGATGCTGAAGTTGCAATCGGGTTGGGAGCTGGAGATCGGGTTGCCGCGGTGGTCGGAGAGGCCGCCGCCGGAGGCGGACCAGACCTGCTGGCCGGTCTGGCCGGAGTCGATGGAGCCGATGTTGCCGCGGCCGTTGTCGACCATGCCGGAGGCGTATTTGCGCCAGAGCATCTGGCCGGTGAGGGCGTCGAAGAGGACGTAGTTGAGCTGGGTGGGGTTGTCCTGCTGGACGGCGAAGCACTCGAGGCCGGGGCGGTCGGGATCGATGTCGGCGATGTGGTAGCGGTCGCCGTGGTTGAGCTCGTTGACGAAGAGGAGGGTGCCGTCGTCGTCGATGGCCATGGCGAGATCGCTGACCTCGTCGCGGCCGTCGCCGTCGATGTCGCCGATGCGGAAACCGTGGCCGTGCGGATAGCTGCCGGCCGGGGTGGTGAAGCTCCAGCGTTGGGTGATCGCGAAGGTGCCGGGGGCGATGTCGTAGGCGACGAAGTTGTGCGCCTCGGTCATGACGACGAGCGAGGGGCGGACGCCGTCGAGGAAGCCGACGCCGATGTTTTTGGCGTCGGTGGAGGCGCCGAGGGCGGTGGCGATCTGGAAGCGGGAGCGTTCGGCGCCGGTGGCGCCGTCGACGACGGAGAAGTAGACGGCGGTGCCGGATCCGGGGAGGATGGCGCCGTCGCCGAAGACGGTGCCGGCGACGGTCTTGGTGACGACCTCGCATTTGCCGTCGCCGTCGAAGTCGAAGACGGTGGCGCCGTCGTTCTGGCCGGCGCTGAGGATGCCGGCGCCGTTGGCGCCGTAGTCGATTTGCCAGAGGCGGGAGCGGGTGCGGGTGGAGTAGGCCTCGAGCTTGATGGTGGTGCCGGTGTCAGGGATGCGGTCGACGACGATGTCGGGGTAGCCGTCGCCATCGAGGTCGCCGGTCCAGGCGAGGTGGACGTAGTAGGTGCCGTCGGCGATGGCCGGCATGGGGATGGTGAAGCAGGGCTCGGCGGTGGAGCCGGCGGGGAGGGTCCAGGACGGGCTGGCGGCGCCTTCGACGCCGTTGATCACGGTGGTGACGTGGTAGGCGTTGGCGACGGTGAGGGTGGCGGAGGTGTCGACGTAGTTGGTCGAGGCGGTGATGGGCGAGGCGTTGAGTTTCACGGCGGCGGCGCCGGCCGCGCGGCGGGTGACGTTGTATGCGGTGCCGTCGGGGTCCGTGGCGCTGCCGAATGGCTCCTCCTCGGTGAACGGTT
>CBIHRE010000180.1:0-8945 GCA_966212385.1 uncultured Akkermansia sp.
GTTTTTATCGAGTTGCTGCCGATGTCGATGATGGCGACGGGAGCGGAAAGACTGCTCATGGTGAGGAGGGCAGGGTAGGCGTTTGGGCGGCGATCCCGAAAGCCGCAAAAATGGAAAAGAAAAACGCCGCCCGCGGCGAAGCGGGCGGCGCGAACCAAACGGAGAGGATCCGAGTGCTTGTCAGCGCAGGTTGCCGTAGAGCTTGGCGCCCAGCTTGCCCGCCGCTTTTGGCGCGAAGGGAGAGGCGACCGAGGTCGCCGGCTTGGCGGGTTTGGCCGCCTTGGCCTGGGCGCGGGGCGCGGGCTTCACCGGAGTCAGCACACGAGGCTGCGCGGCCGAATGCTGGGGCAGGGGAGCGCGGGCGGCCTTGGGGGCGGGAGCGAGGTCCGCCGGCGTGCGTGCGGCGATAAACTCGCGGATGACCTCCTCACGGGCGCGTTGACGCTCCTCGAGCTCGATGTCCTCGGCGCTACGTTGCTCTTCTTGTCGGGCGAGAGCCTTGCGCATCTTGGAGAGCGCGAGGTTCTGAAGCTGGCGCACGCGTTCGCGGGTGACGCGGAACTTGGCGCCGACTTCCTCGAGAGTGAGCTCGTCGCGGCCATCCAGACCGAAGCGGAAACGGATGATCTCGGCTTCGCGCGGATCGAGAGAATCGACGAGCGCCCGGAGGGCGGAGTTCTGATTGTTCTCGCGGAGCTGCTCGAAGGGGGTCGCCGCGTTTTCGTCGCCGACGATCTCGCCGAAGGTGGTGGAGTCGCCTTCCTCGCCGATCGGAGCATCAAGCGACGCGGGGCGCACGCTCACGGACTTCAAATGCGCGACCTTGCTGGTCGGAATTTGAAGCTCGATCGCGATCTCCTCGTCGGTGGGCTCGCGGCCAAGCTCTTCGGTGAGAGCCATGGCCGTCTTGCGCATCTTGGAGATCTTGTCGACGAGGTGAACCGGCAGGCGGATGGTCTTCGACTGATTGGCGAGGGCGCGCTTGATGGACTGCTTGATCCACCACGCGGCATAGGTGGAGAGCTTGCCTCCCTTGGTGGGGTCGAAGCGTTCCACGGCCTTGATGAGGCCGATATTGCCTTCGCTGATCAGATCCAAGAGCGGCAGGCCGAAGTCCTTGTAGTCCATCGCGATCTTCACGACGAGACGCAGGTTGGCTTGGATCATGTGGTCGCGAGCGGCCTTGTCGCCCTTCATGATCCGCTTCGCGAGTTTCACCTCCTCGTCGATCGTCAGAAGCGGGGTTTTGCCGATCTCCTGAAGATAGAGCTGAAGGTTGTTGCGCTCGGGCGTTTCCGACGGCGCGGCGGCCGCCCGGATAGGTTCGAGGAAGGAGGGCGCGGCGTCGGGAGCGGTGTCGATTACGGCAGGAAGCTCACGGTCGGCGCGGTCGGATTGAGCGAGAGCGGGCATGGATTCGAGTGGGTTGAGATTTAGCTGCTTGAACGTTTCGTGCCGGACGCCTTGACGGATGCGATAGTGTGATGTGATACGCGCAGCGGCAATCGGTTCCGCTTAAATTCGAACGAGAATCCACCGAATTTTTGTCGAAGGCTGATCAGCGCTATCGCGCCAATCTGGCCCAAAGCAGGCGTCCGTGTCCCTTATCCCCAAAAAACTGTCTCTGCCTCCGCAGCGGGTTCCGGAGGATCCAGCCTTAACCGCCCACTTTGATGGAAAGGGTTATGCGCCTCGGGCGAAGAGTGGCGGAGAGCGCGATAAACCGCTGGACAGACGGGACTGCGCGCACAGTCTGCTGCGACGTTTCGGGCGCGGCGTCGCCTGAAGAGCGCTCCTGTAGCACAATGGATAGTGCATCGGTCTCCGAAGCCGGTGATCTGGGTTCGATTCCCAGCGGGAGCACCAACTTTAGAGATAGGGCTATGACCGCGAAAAATTCTCCATTCCTCATCCGAAAGGCGCGAGGATTTGATGCGGAATCAATCCAGCGTCTTTACGCGTCGCTTGTCAAAGACCCCGCGGTAAGAGTAAGCCCCGAGCAGGTGGAGCGCATGTTTTCCTCTAGTCGCAGTTACTTATTGGTTTATGAGGAAGGTGGCGTCCACGGCACGGCGTTGTTATCCTTGTGTGACGACGCTATGTATCAGATGCAGCCGTTTGGGATAGTTGAGAATATCGTAGTCTCCGATTCGATGCGCGGCAAAGGGATCGGTTCGCGCTTACTCGAATTCATTGACGCGGTGTGCCGGGAGACGAATTGCTCCAAAATCATGCTCTCCAGCTCAGCAGTAAGGACGGATGCTCATCGCTTCTTCGTTTCGCATGGCTATAACGGAGATCTAAAGAAGGGATTCGTTAAGTATCGAAAAGCCTTCTCCAAACCGTAGCGATGAACCCAGATACGCCACTGCATCTGACCCTTGCCGGGGCGATCATGCTGGGTTTCGCGCTTGCTGTTTATCGCATTCGGCGGCCCGACGCGCGCATCGTGCGTGTCTGCGCCGTGGCGGTGACCGTGGCCGCCCTCTTGTCGATGCTTTTGCATGCCGCGCACACCGATTTCGTCTTCGCGCAGGTCAATGGGCGGACTGTCGACGGATTTCCTCCCTTGGTGTTCGGCTTTGCCCTGCTGTTTGGACTGATCGCGATGATCTCCGGGTTCGCCTACTGGATCGTCCGGTTTCTCCATCTAGCTGCGGCGTCTAGGCTGAATCGAAAATGAGCCCGCCACGTCCTCAGACGTGGTCGCGGGCGACGGGCGCGCATTGGCATGGGCGAGAGGCCGCGCGTGGGCGAGCGTCACGGCGGCGATCATCTCCATCGGGCGTTCGCATGATTTCGGCGCGGACAGCGGGTGGATACAAGGTGGCGCCGCTCGGTGCATCCTAGGGTGTCGCCTCAGGATTTTTATGAGAAAAAGAACGTGCCCTGAACATCCTTCATGGCACGTTTCATGGTCTTACGTAGCCTCGTTCGAACATCATTCCTATCCATCGCATGTCCGCCGCTCCTTCCAAGTCTCGCAAATCCTCCGCCAAAGCCGCCGAGTCCGCGTCCTCCGTCCCGGTGGAAACGCCTCAGCATCCGCAGCGCCGCGCGGCGGATCAACCGGTCCCGGCCCTGAAAGAGGCGATTCTCCGGCACCTGACCTACACCTTGGCACGCGACCAAGGCTCGGCCACGCCGCGCGATTGGTGGATCTCCACCGCCTTCGCCGTTCGCGAGCAGATCCTTTCCCGCCTCATCCAGACCCAGGCGGTCCACAACAAGAACAACGTTCGCCGGCTCTACTACCTCTCGCTTGAGTATCTCATGGGCCGCTTGATGGAGAACAGTCTCCAGAACACCGGCCTGACCGAGACCGCCCGCTCCGCGCTTTCCGACCTGGGTGTGAATCTGGAGGAGCTCGCGGAGGTCGAAGTCGACATGGGCCTTGGCAATGGCGGCCTCGGACGCCTCGCCGCCTGCTTCCTCGATTCCCTCGCCACGCTCGACTATCCGGCGATCGGTTACGGCATCCATTACGAGTTCGGCCTCTTCAAGCAGGAGTTCGTGCAGGGCCATCAGATCGAGCATCCGGACAACTGGATGATTTTCGGCACGCCTTGGGAAATCTGCCGCGCCGAATACACCCAGAAGGTCCAGCTCTACGGACGTGTCGAAAACGTATTCGACGACCGCGGCGGCTATCGTCCCCGCTGGGTCGACACCAAGGAAATCCTCGGCGTCCCCTACGACATTCCGATCGCCGGCTACGGCACCAAAACCGTCAACCTTCTCCGCCTCTGGGCCTCGCGCTCCACCGAGGAATTCGACCTCAGCGCCTTCAATTCCGGCGGCTACGTCGAGGCCGTCCGCGAGAAAGCCATCGGCGAAACAGTGTCGAAGGTCCTTTACCCGAACGACAAGACCGAGAACGGCAAGGAACTGCGCCTCATCCAGCAGTATTTCTTCGTCTCCTGCTCCTTGCGCGACCTCATCCGCCGCCATTTCCGCATCGCCGGCAACTCGTGGAAAAACTTCGCCCAAAAGGTCGCCGTCCAGCTCAACGACACGCACCCCGCGGTCGCGGTCGCCGAGCTTCAGCGCATCCTCGTCGACGAGCAGCAGCTCGCTTGGGACGACGCGTGGGCGATTGTCACCGCCACCTTCGGCTACACCAATCACACCCTCCTGCCCGAAGCCCTCGAGAAGTGGAGCCTGCCGCTGTTCACCAAGGTTCTCCCGCGCCACACCCAGATCATCTTCGAGATCAACCGCCGCCTCATGGAGACGATCGAGGCGAAGTGGCCCGGCGACGACGACAAGAAGCGCATCTTGTCCCTGGTCGACGAAGGCGGCTCCAAGTCCTTCCGCATGGCCAACCTCGCCGTCGTCGGCTCGCACGCCGTCAACGGCGTCGCCGCGCTCCACACGGAGCTGCTGAAGAAGGATCTCTTCCCGGACTTCAACGCCCTCTACACGGGTAAATTCCAGAACAAGACCAATGGCATCACCCCCCGTCGCTGGCTGCTCGATTGTAACCCCGCCCTCGCGACCCTCATCGCCGACACCCTCGGGCATCGCGAGTGGGCGCGCGATCTCGACCAGCTCCGCGGCTTGGAGCTCTCCGCCGGCGACCCCGGCTTTCAGGAGAAGTTCATGGCCGTGAAGCGCGCCAACAAGGTCGACCTTGCCGAGGTTATCCAACGCGAGTGCGGCATCACCGTCTCGCCCGACGCGCTCTTCGACGTGCAGATCAAGCGCCTCCACGAATACAAGCGCCAGCATCTGAACCTGCTCCACATCCTCGCGCTCTACCGCCGCCTCCTGCAGAATCCGAACCTCGACATCGTTCCGCGCGTCTTCGTCTTCGGCGCCAAGGCCGCTCCCGGCTACGATCTCGCGAAAAACATCATCCGGGCGATCAACGTCATCGGCAAACGCATCAACGAGGACGTCCGCATCGGCGGAAAACTCAAGGTCGCCTACCTGCCCAACTACCGCGTCTCCCTCGCCGAGAAGATCGTCCCCGCCGCCGATCTCTCCGAGCAGATCTCCACCGCCGGCAAGGAGGCCTCCGGCACCGGCAACATGAAGCTCGCCCTCAACGGCGCGCTCACCATCGGCACGCTCGACGGCGCCAACGTCGAGATTCGCGAGGAGGTCGGCGACGACAACATCTTCATCTTCGGCCTCACCGTCGAAGAGGTCGAGGCCCTCGACGCGAAGGGGTATTCGCCTTGGGACTACTACCACCGCGACGAGGAACTCCGCGCCGTCATCGACTGGCTCGGCAGCGACTACTTCACGCCGGGCGAACATCACGCCTTCGGCGCTCTCCACCACAGCCTCACCGGCGGCGGCGACCCCTACAAGGTCCTCGCCGACTTCCGCAGCTACTGCGACGCCCACGCCAAGGTCGACGCCGCCTACCGCGACAAGAAGCGCTGGGCAAAGATGGCCATCCTCAACACCGCCCGCGTCGGCAAGTTCTCCAGCGACCGCACCATCCACGAATACGCCAAGGACATCTGGTCGCTGCCCGCCGTGCGCGTGTCCTGACCCGGTTCCGCCCCGTCCCTATCCGGCGGACGGTTGAAATCTTCCGGTTCACGCGCCCCGCGCCGTCAAGCGCGGGGTGCTTCTTTTTTGGGTGACGAGCCTCTTTCCCTTTGCCCGTCTCTGTCTTGGACCCGCCACACCCCGATGCGCCTTTCGTCTTCCGCCGCACTTGCCCTCGCCGCGCTCCTCGCCGCCTCGTCGCTCCGCGCCGAGCTCAAATTCGAGACGCCCGAAATCACGTTGAAACCCAAAATCGGGGAGACGGAGCTGCGCGCCGAATTCAAATTCACCAACACCGGCACGACGCCCGTCTCGATCAAGAGCGTGCACAGCAGCTGCGGCTGCACGGTGCCGGACAAGCCAAGCGACCCCGTGGCGCCCGGCGCCAGCGGCATCATCCCGGTCACCTACAAGCCGGCGGATCGCCAGGGCCTCCAGACCCAGACCATCGAGGTCGAGACCTCCGACGACCGCCGCCACGAACTGCGCCTCGTGGTGAATATCCCCGTGCGGGTGACCTTCACGCCTAGGCTGGTTCTTTTCCGTGGCGCCGATACCGAGGCCAAGGTCGCGACCCTGACTTACAACGAAACCGACGAGACCACGCTGCTCGACGTGACGGAGCAGTCCCCGGCCTTCGAGATCGTGGGCGAGCCCCGGCTGGAAAAAGGCGTTCTCAACCTTTCCGTCCGCCATATCGGCCCGGGCGACGCCGATGCCCGCGCCTCCGTGCGTATCCGCACCCGCGACTCCGCCGGCGCGGAGCACACCGACATCCTCTACCTTCGTCATACTCCGGCTCCCGCTCCGTGAGCGCGCCGAAAAGCGAATCCGTTTCGAGCAAGGTGTCCGTCGCCAGGACGCTCCGCTCCGCGCTCCTTCTGCTCGCGTTGCCGCTGGCCCCCGCGCTTCTCACCGGCTGGTTGCACCCGCGCCGTCCCGATTGGGCCGTTATCCGCGCCGAAGCCTCCGCGCCCGCGCCGGAACGGATCGACTTGGATAAAACCCGCGCCGCTTATCCCAATGCGCTCTGGATCGACGCACGTTCGGCCGCGGACTTCGCGGCCGGTCACGTGCCCGATGCCATCTCGCTCAACGAGGAGTCCTGGGACGCCGGCTTCTCCGCCTTCGTGGAAAAGTGGGACGGCGAGCGGCCACTGATCGTCTACTGCGGGGGCGAGGGCTGCCACGCGAGCGAGTCAGTCGCCCGTCGCCTGCGCCGCGAGCTTGGCTTCGAAAACGTCCACGTTCTCCGCGGAGGATGGAACGCGTGGCAGGCGGCCGCCTCTGCAAAGGAGGCGCGACCATGAACGCGCCTGGCTCTCCCGGCTCCCCGTGGCGCCGTCGGCTCGATTGCTTCGCGCGCGCTCTGGTCGCCGCGCTTTGGATCGCCGCCGCCGTTCTTAAGCTTGTCGATCCATCGGCGTTCGCGCGCGACATCGAGAACTATCGGATTGTGCCCGCGCTCGGCGCCGCCGTGCTCGCGGTTTACCTTCCGTGGCTCGAAATCGTCCTGGGCCTTGGACTATGGTGGCCGCGATTCCGCGAGACGGCGCGTTTGCTCAGCCTTCTTCTCTTGTCGGGTTTTTGCGTGGCGCTCGGATCCGCCATGATCCGCGACCTCGATATCAACTGCGGATGTTTTGGCTCCGGCGGCCCGGACGCTTCGGTTCCTGCGGCGCTGGCGCGGAATCTTGTCCTGATCTCCCTCTTGATCGCGCCACGCATCCGGGCGAAACGCCCCGCGAACCAGCCACAAGGTTAAAGCCGGCGGTTCTTGGTCAGCGAGCGACGCGACGGCGACCGAGATGGCGTGCCAACAGATAGAGCGCGCCTACCGCAGGCGCGATCAGGTAGGCGGAGATATTGATGGTCTGCGAAACGTGGATGCCGGAGGTATCGTCCGGATAGGCCCAAGCCGGATACAAGGGCGGCAGGCCGTTCTCGACGCGGCTACGGGCCAGCGAGCCGATCGCAAACAACACGGCTTCGACGCCGAGCATCACGAGCGCGAAGCCGCCGGCGGCCCGAGCGAGGGAGACTTGCGGCAACTTCCCCGCGCGACAGGCAAGCCAGGCGAGAAACCCGAAAACCAGCCCCGGGCCGAAGGTCGCCACCGTGGCGTATTGGATGGCGAGCAGCGCGTGGTTCGTAATCGGAAGCAAGGGGCGGTGATATTCGGTGAAATGACGCGGCTCCACATGGATGAGGTAGAGATCGTGGAGACAGGCCCAGCCCACCACCACGGCGGCGAAGACCAGGGCGAAGCGAGCCAGATGCTCGCGTTCGGCATCTGGAACAGGCAGGCGCACGATCCGGCGAGCGGTCTTGGGCAATTGGGTCCAGTTCCGAGGCCCCGGGCTCAGCCAGCTTTGCGTGCCGTGGGCTTGCACTTCTTCGCGACGAAACTCGCCAGGGCCTCCGCGTCCGCTTCCGACCAGATGAAGCCGCAATCGAGACATCCGAACGCGTTTTTCTGCATCCCGACACCTCCTCTGAACGAGAAGGACCAGAACTTCATGTTGTCCGGCTTGAAAATGTGCGCCGCATCCTGTCGGGACGAAATGATCCCTCCGGACACGATGTTCGCGCCGGTGCAACGCATGCAGACTTCGCCGAGGCTTGAAGAGGGTTTCATGTGAACGAGCGAAGGAATATCGGCTCCCCGCCGTTGATTGCGAGCGGCTTCCGGGCGCTGCGAAGCCGGACCTTCCGCTCGGCGGCATCGTTCGTTCCGGTGGATCACGCTTATTCTGTCGCGCTGCGGCGTCCGCGTCACCTTCTCTACTCCTTCTTCATGTCCTCCTCCGAATATCCCCTCGATACCGTCGAACAACGCGTGAGCTATGGCGTCGCGCGCAACATGGGCGCCAATCTCGCCCGCCAAGGCCTGGAAATCGATCTCGGCGCCTTCGTGGTCGGGCTTCAGGACGGTCTCGCCAACCTGCCCGCTCGCGTGAGCGAGGCCGCTTTGCGCGCCGCCTTCGAAACCGCGCAAGAGCGCTTGGAGGCCGTCGCCGCGGAGCGCGCCTCGAAGCAGGCCGGCGCCGGGCTCGCGTTTCTTGAGGAGAACAAGGCCCGTCCCGGTGTGGTCGTCACTCCTTCCGGACTCCAATACGAGATCCTGCGCGCGGGTTCGGGCGCGAAGCCCGTCGCATCCCAAAGCGTCGAGGTTCACTACCACGGCACCTTGATCGACGGCACCGTCTTCGACAGCTCGGTCGAGCGCGGCGAAACGATCTCCTTTCCGGTCACCGGCGTCATCCCGGGTTGGGTCGAGGCCCTGCAGCTGATGCAGGTCGGCGCGAAGTGGCGCCTCTTCATTCCCTCCAACCTGGCCTACGGCGACCGCGGACAGGGCCCCATCCCCCCTGGCTCCACGCTCATCTTCGACGTCGAGTTGATCGGCATCCAGTAACCCCGGACGGTTTCCGAGCCTT
>CBIHRE010000181.1:0-8919 GCA_966212385.1 uncultured Akkermansia sp.
AGGATGGCGTGCGCGCTTTTGTCTTTGTGGACGAGGAGAGCCGCGACGCATTCGCGCAGCCGCGCGCCGAGAACGGGTTGGGCGAGATAGGCCGCCGCCTCCGCCGCGTTCTCGATGCCGTAATAGGTGGCGTTGTGGCTGGTGCCGAGGCCGCGCAGTTGCGGGAGAACGAACCAAATCCAGTGAGTCTGTTTCTTACCGTCCTGAAGCTCAGCGAGCGCGGTGGCGTAGAGCGGGGCTTGGGCGTCGAGGAAACGGGAAAGGTTCATGGATCAAGAATTGGCCACAAAGAACGCAAAGAGCGCAAAGGAGGAGAACGTGAGCGGCAGTGGAGGCTAAGCTGGGTTTTCGTTTAGCCGGTCCGGCGTCCAACGGACTTTCAGGTCTTCGTGATCAATTTCCACAACGCCGGCGTCCTCCATGTTGCGCAGGAGCTGATAAAGAAGGTTTCCGGTCGGATTGTTCGACCAGAAGACCCATTTTGCCGCGGCCATACTGGGGATTTCGGGACCAAGCACGCCCAGACAGCGCGCCAGATGGAACAGGGCGATATCGATATCGAGCCAATCTTGCAGATGGTGCTTCAGCGGGAGGTAAAGGGACGGAGCCGGGGCCTCGGGCTGGATCGCGGGCAAGGCGCCCGAAGGAACAACGATGAAACCGCCCTCCGCATCGCCGTAGGCTTTGAATTTTCCTAACGTGAATCCGAGCGCGGTGAGCGCGCAGAGTAGGGCATCAAGTTCGTCGGTATTTTCGTCGCCGGTGAGCGCGATGCCGGAGCGTTGGAGGAGATCACGACGGACGGAGCGTTTCTCCTTTGGCTTCGCGGAAACGATTTCTCCGGCAAGGGCGCAGGCGACGGCTTGGGGAAAGGTTTCGATTGCGACAGGACCGGTTACGGCTCCGCCGAGGTAGAGTGGAAAACGGGCGGCCAAGGCTCGGTAAAGCTCGGCTCCCGGCAGCATCCACTGATAGAACGCGTGTTCGCGCGCTCGTTGCTCGGTGGGTGCGTAGTAGCAGGAGATACCTTCCGCGGCCAATTCACGCTCGGCGGCGCGGGCAAGATCCGGGCCGCGCCAACGGCAAGGAGCGTCGATCGCCACCACCACGGCTTTCTGCTCCGCGCACCAGCCCGTCAACTGGGTGACGTCTGATCCCTGCCAACGTGCGACCGTATCGAGCCCATCCAAAGCGACAGCGTGAAATCCTTTTGTCGGTCCTCCTACGTCGATGCCGATGACGCGGAGGGAGGCGGCGCGGAGCTGTGAAGACGAGGGCATCTATGTGATGCGGCTTCGAAGCACGTAGTTCTTTTGTGGAGACAAGAAAACCTCATGCCACGGTTCGGCGTCCTGGAAGGTCCAGAGCACCAGGCGCATTTCTCGCGGTGTGTAGAAATCGTCGTCCGGCCACAGGGTATGCCAGCCACCCACCCGGGCGACGGGAGGCGCGTCGGAGCATAACGGAGAGCGGGAATCGAAGTGTTTTTCGTATTCTTTGCGTATCTCCGAACTCACTGCCGAATACTCCCAACGCTTTATCCCTTGGACGTTGATCCATTCGCCAATGGCCGGGCCGCCGTAGAGGATGAGCGCTTCCAGCGGCGGGAGCGAAACGGCGGGACGTGAGGTGAGCGGGATGGTGTCGTGGAAGGCGGCATCGGCCAAGGTTTCGGTGCCGACCGATTTGGCGTCCAGTCGTTCATCTCCGGCCGAGGTCGTGACGATAGATAGCGCAAACGGATATCGCCCCGCGATTCCCAGCTGAGAGAAGACTGATTGATCCACCGAAAGCAGGTGGCGTTGAGATCTGAGCGCGGTGACAAAGCTCGGGAACTGCTCGGGAAGGTCCGCACGCCGTCCTCCCCAGTGGGCAACGATACGGTCTCCGGTTTGTGCGGGCACCAAGTCAACGCAGGGCAGGCTGAGGGCTTGGGCCTCGGAAATCAGCAAGTCCATGAGACGGGTAAGTGTGATCTGGTTCTATCCCTTGATCGAACCGCCGAAGACGCAGAGGGCGAGCTATTGCTGGACGCGGCTAGTCCTGCTTTTCCAGTTCGTCGCGAAATTGCAGGGCGAAGAAGATGAGAAGCGGCACGAGCATCCGGCCGATGTCGCCATCCGACTTCCATCGCTCGTAAATAAAAATGCCGCAGCATCCGAAAAGGACGTAGCTGGCGAAGCGACCGAAGGTGCGGAGGAAAACCTTCACAAGCTTGGGACAGCGCTTAAAAATTGCTTCCGCGATTTCGGAGATACGTCCGATCAAATAACCGATGATGAGAAGCACGCCGAAGACCCCTGTGATCTTGATGGTGTCGGCAAAACCCAGCCCGCGAAGGGTAGCGACAACGACGTAGATCAGGCTGACCAGCGCCACGGCATACAGAATGGCTTTCAGGAGATTCCATGTAAGCCACTTGGGCACCATGCCTCTGAAAAATTCGCGACGAGTGAGGGCTTCGGGGTTTGTTTGCATGAGCGAGACGCCAAGATGTTCAACCGGTGAGCCCCTGCTTATCGATCAGGATCAGGCGAAGGTCGGTGAAAATGAAGAGGTCGCGGAAGATATTAAAACCCTTCCCGATGGTTTCGCCCGGCACGAGGACGGGCGCGAGTTCTTGTCGAACCTTCGGAATGTCGATTTCCGAGGCGTTTCTGATCAGGCTGCTGAGGAGGCCCATAATGTTGGCTGGTTGGGAAAATTTTGCTCTGGTCTTAATCAATCACACGCTTCGCTACGAACCGTCTGTCTCTATATGCGCAAACGGCGATGCGATCGTTGTCTACATCCGGCAACACGAAGTTTAAACGGTGGGTGAGACGGTCAAATGTCATCGTATGCAATCCTGGCGCCAGAGATGCCGCCTCAGCACTCCACCTCTGCTGCTTCGTTGGAGAATCGAGTTCAGACCGGCGCCCAAAAACCAGAAACCCTCGAAATTTTACATTATACCAAGACGCTGGTTTTCCGTTAAAGAGCGCGCCCCAGGCTTCGATAGCGGAGCGCCTGTTCTGCTGCGCCCAAAGCAACCAGTCGCTGATCTGCTGGCGCGCATCAAGGTAGTCCCGGTGCAATTTTTCATCGCGGCGAAAAAGTGTTTTCCGCGCCGACTCTATTTCTACACAGGTGAAATAGAGCGTTTGCGAGTTGCAGGCAACGTAGGCGAAGTCCGTAACAAAGTCTTGGCCCAACGGAAGCTTCGTTGCAACAATCCCTTCATAGGGGCCGTGGTGGAGATCACTGAAACCCGGCAGGAGATAAGGATGGCTCTCCAAAAAAGTATGCAGGGTCTGTTCAGTAGACTTTTTGTCCACGAGCGCGCGCAGCCTTTCCGCGTCAATTACTACGCGGCTCAACCAGCGAGCAGGCTCAGTTCCCTTATAGTTGTATCTCTCGTATTCGTCGTGGGACTCGAATTCCAGCCAGCGACTATAGCGCGGGAACTTTCTGTATCGCATGTTTTAATTAGCCCATAACCAACGTCGGTCGCCCGTGAAGATGAACAAATCGCGGAAGAGCTTGAATTCCTTCCCGATGGTTTCGGCCGGCACGAGCACGGGCGAGAGTTCTTGCTGCACCTTCGGGATGTCGATCTTCGAGGTGGCTCCGAGCAGGCTGCTGAGTAGTCCCATGGCGATGTTGTAATTTAAGCGACGAGTGCGTTCCTCTTCTTTATTTTAATTATACATCAAGGCCTAGCTGTTCCCCTCCTTGCTGTTTTGTGTTTTGAGGAGATTTCTCCTTTTGAATTTTTTCGATTTCAAGCAGCAGCTGTTCCTCTGTTACGTTTGGGTTGTATATTAGAGAGATTTTCCGCAGAGCGTCTTTTTGATTTTCTTTCCAGAATTCTACCATCTGCACGTCCCGCCTAGTTCGTTCACCCGTGTATTGGCTGACGTCTAACAGCAATGCTCGGTAAACCATGCCAGGTCTATCAGACACCGTTACACGAGACCGGACGTGATGGATGAGGCGTAAGTCTATGAGCTCTTGAACTAAATTGCTATTGGCGTCTTGGAGCTCTTGGTCGATTAGGAAAACATTACATTTGCTCTTTTCGACGCAAAATAGCCTCAGTTTTGAAAATGCTTGCTCAAGGTTTTGGCGGTCTTCGAGCGTGTCGCGTTTAAATTCCTCCTTTTTGGTTTCTCCGTAGCCGCCTGCTGCTAAGTTTATATCTTCTGCTCCGATTTTCTCGCCTCTCATGTGCTTCGGAGTTCGCAAAAGCCGCTCTTTAGTCTCTTCAATTGAACGGCGAAATAGTCCGAGGAAATCTCTTGTTACGCCACCGCTGGCGAGCACTAGGCGATCAAATCCGCCATCGGCCATTATCTCGTTTAGGCCAGGGGAACGGGCCTCCTTTATGTATGTTTCAAGGATATTGTTTAGAAATTGTTTGGAGGCCGAAAATTTTTCAAGTGTTAAGTCGAGGTCAATCTCGTCGGCATCGTCTCCGAGTTTTAGTCCAGTAGGCTGGGGGTTGTGGATATACCATTTAGATCGATTTTTAATGGTTCCTATTTTAAGCCATAAATTATGACCTTTGGCTATCCTGTGGAAGTAATCAATCAGCGAGGCTTGGTCTTTTTTATGTATATGGTATAGATCATCCAGGAAGAGGAAACTATCTTTCCCTGTTGCTTCTCGGATTCCGACAAATATCTCGTGGAAATCGATAATCTTCCTGTGTAGCCAATCTTGTTTTGATCGAATGTATTGTTCTGTTAGGTTCTTACTTAGTGACTCTTCAGTTGCATCGGATATTGTCGCACTGAGTTCTCCTGCCGGTATTTTGCATGAGGCGCTGTCGTTTGTTTTGTGTGCTTTGGAGTGGCTTACTTGTCTGCTGAGGTGAGCGCCGTCGGTAGAGTGTAGTTGTGCCTTCAGTTCCTTAATCGTATCCTCTAGGTTTTTGATCAAGGTCTTGGCTGTTGCTGCACGCGCGCGCTTTTCAGCCCCACAAAATAGCCAAAGTGGGAGCGGACTTGGAATGTGCGTCGCCTTTAATCCTGTCTTGAATTTAACTAGGCAGTCAAGGAGCACACTAAGTAATACATCGGGATATTGATGGCCTTTGTAGGGTTCTAGATCCACATATGCTACGCAGTTTGCGTCGCTTCGTAAGTTTTCTGCGGATTTATGTAATAAGCTGCTCTTCCCTGATCCTCTGCGGCCAAACACAATGTGGTGTCGGCGGCTTATGGCTCGCAGCAGTGCGCCATCGGTGGGTTCTATGAATCTTGTTGTTCCACTTGCTGTTGCTCTGGCGCCCTCCTCGATGAGGATCGATAGTTTTTTGACTGCTGGAGAGAATATAAGCGCTTTGGCCATGTGTATTGTCTTGTTCGGGCTTGTGTGGTTTACTGTGGGCTCGAGGGGACCGATTTCGGCGTATCTCTTAGCCATATAGCAAAGGTAGTTTATCAGGCCGATAGCCTCCGGACTTGAGCGATTGAATCGTCATGCGACAGCGTGGCCGTCAATAAATTGTGAGCGTCGGTGGTTCGGAGTGCAAGCAAGCCGTGAGGAAAATTACGGATATTCAGGCAGCATAGCTCTGCGGCCTTAACTGCGCTTAGGTAGAAGTGACCGAGACGGTAAACTCAGGTTGAAATCTGCGTGGAAACCCGCCTCTTCGGCGGGTTCATGACATTGGATTACGTCGGCCAAAGGTGTGTGAGTGAGCGCGAGCCTGAATTGGGGCTCGGCGTAGTCGCGGAGATCGACCGCGCGCGGGTGACAGTGGAATTTCCCGCCACGCGGGAACGGCGGATCTATGCGCGGGGCACTCCGGTGTTGAAGCGCGTGCGCTTTGGGGTGGGGGAGAGCGTGGCGGCGCGCGATGGTTCGGCGTTTGCCATCGAGGAAGTCGTGGAGGAGGGGGCGCTGCTGGTCTATGTCGGTGGCGGCAAGCGGGTGCGCGAGGATGTCATCTCCGATGTGACGAGCGTGGGCTCGCCGGCGGAGCGCTTGATGTCGGGCCAGGCCGATCCGTCGGAGGTGTTTGATCTGCGGTTGCGCACGCTGCGCGCGCAGGCGCGGCTGCGGCAGTCGGATGTGCGCGGTTTTCTGGGCGGGCGCATCGATCTGATCCCGCATCAGTTTTATATTTTGAACGAGGTCTCGAATCGCCAGATCCCGCGCGTGTTGCTCGCGGACGAGGTAGGCTTGGGCAAGACGATCGAGGCCTGCCTGATCTTGCAGCGCTTGCTCACGACGGGGCGCGCGAGCCGGGCGCTGGTGCTCGTGCCGGAGGCCTTGATGCACCAGTGGTTCGTGGAGCTGCTGCGGAGGTTCAACCTGTGGTTCACGCTGTTCGACGAGCAACGCTGCATCGATTGCGAGGCGGCCGAGCCGGAGAAGAACCCCTTCCTGTCGGCCCAGCTCGGGCTGGCGGCGACGACCTGGCTGGCGGGCAACGAAAAGCGCGCGGAGCAGGTCGTGGCGGCGGGCTGGGATCTGGTGATCGTGGACGAGGCGCATCACCTCGGCTGGACGCCCGGGACGGGCGGGGAACCGGCGGTGGCGAGTGCGGAGTATGCATTGGTGGAGAAGCTGGCGGCGAAGGCGCCGGGCTTGTTGTTGCTCACGGCGACGCCGACGCAGCTGGGGCAGGCGGGGCATTTCGCTCGGCTGCGGCTGCTCGATCCGAATCGCTACGACCACTACGAGAGTTTTCTCGAGGAGTCGGAGAACTACGCGAAGGTGGCGGGCGTGGCGGAGAAGCTGGTCGAGGGGAAGGCGCTGACGGCGCGCGACCAGAAGACGCTGACGGAGATTTTTGATGCCGATCCCGAGCGGCTCACCGAGCTGCTGGGCGCGATGGACGCGGGCAAGCCGGGGGCGCGCGAGGACTTGTTGCGCACGCTGCTCGACCAGCACGGCACGGGGCGAGTGGTGTTTCGCAACACGCGCGCGGCGATGAGCGGTTTCCCAAAGCGGAAATACCTCGCGGCGCCGGTGGAGGGCGCGACGCCGACCTTGCTGGAGCGCATCGCGCGCGAGCTGGAGGCGGAGGAGGGCGGGGACATCTCGGCGATCCGCTACCAGTTCAAGGACGACCCGCGCATCGACTGGCTGGTGGAGTTTTTGAAGAAGGTGTCGCCGGCGAAGGTGCTCTTGATTTGTCGCTCGGAGCGGAAGCTGCTCGCGATCGAGGCGGCGGTGAAGGACCGGGTGAATTTCAAGATCGGGCTTTTCCACGAGGGGCTGCCGCTGGTGCAGCGCGACCGGCAGGCGGCGTGGTTCGCCGAGCCGGACGGCGCGCAGGTGTTGCTCTGCTCGGAGATCGGCAGCGAGGGGCGCAACTTCCAGTTCGCGCATCATCTGGTGCTGTGGGATTTGCCGCTGAATCCGGGCGTGGTGGAGCAGCGCATCGGGCGTCTCGACCGCATCGGGCAGACGGAGACGATCAAGGTGCACGTGCCCTACATGGCGGGCGGCGCGGACGAGTGCGTGGCGGAGTGGTATCACCGTGGTATCGGCGCGCTGGAGACGCCCTTGCAGGCGGGCGACGATTATCACGCGGCCTTCAAGGACCGGCTGCTCGCGCTGGCGATCAACTGCGTGGACGGGAAGAAGCGCACGACGAAGGCGCAGCTCGACGCGCTGGTGAAGGAGACGCAGGCCTTCCACGCGGCGCTGACGGAGAAGTTGAAGAAGGGGCGCGACCGCCTGCTGGAGTTGAACTCCTTCGATCGCGAGGTGGCGGAGAAGGTGATCGAGAAGGTGCGCGCGGCGGACGAGTCGCCTTTCCTGGAGCGTTTCCTCGGCGAGCTGCTCGACCATTTCGGCGTGCGGGTGAAGGAACACGAGGAGGGCGACGTGACGCTCGACGCGAGCCACGCCTATGTGGAGGGCTTTCCCTCGATCCCGCGCGACGGGATGCTGGCGACCTACGACCGGGCGCGGGCGATCGCGCGCGAGGACATCCGTTTCCTCTCGGCGGATCATCCGCTGGTGCAGGACACGATCGATCTCTTGATCGACTCGCCGGCGGGCACGACGGCCTTTTGCACGCTGGAGGCGAAGCAGCCGAATCTGCTGCTCGAGGCGGTCTTCGTGCTGGAGGCGGTGGCGGACGCGAAGTGGCAGGTGGACCGCTTCCTCGCGCCGACGCCGGTGCGGGTCTTGCTCGACATCCATGGCAAGGACCTGACGGACGACGAGGAGGCGGACGGCTGGATGGACGAGCTGGAGGACGCGCCGCTGCCGCAGTTCCTGGCGAAGCCGGGATTTAACGCGCACCTGTTGAAGAACATGGTCGAGGCCGCGACGGCGAAGGCGACGGAGCGGGCGAAGGCGACGAAGCAGGCGGCGCGCGAGATGGCGGCGTCGGCGCTGACGGCGGAGCTGCAGCGGCTGGTGGATCTCTCGAAGGTGAACGACCACGTGAGCGCGAAGGAAATCGAGCTGGCGAAGCGTCAGGTGCTGCAAACGCGCACGGCGATCGAGCAGGCGCGGCTGCGGCTGGACTCGCTGCGGATGATCGTGATGGGCGCTTGAGAGCAGGGAGCAGGGAGCGAGACGCCGGAGGACGGAAGACGAGGACGAAGAGACGGAGGGATTGAACCGCTAATGGAGCGGCTCTCTAGCAGCCAAACGGCTGCTGGTCTGACCTGAGCGCTCCTTGGAGTAAGAAGGCCCGGCTTTGAGCCGGGCCTGGCGGGTTTCTATGGCTCGGCTCTAGCAGCCTTGGCTGCTGGTCTGACATGCCTCGGGTTGTTGGGCTGATGTGACTGTGCCGAGGAACTTTCATCTGTCTGTTTGCGGAGGGGACGGATGGATGGAGCAGAACCGGCGACGGATGCTTTCGGATTTTTTGGCTCCGAGGTGGATGGGCGCGTCCCTGCGCCCATTGCAGTTGTGTCCGTCAAGTTCAGCAAAAGCGGCTGGATGGGGCGGTGATTGGTGAGA